>WRDG01000127.1 GCA_009783525.1 Defluviitaleaceae bacterium
AACGCGCGGTTGAAGCCCCGCGCGCCGGTATCTTCCGGTCACTTCACGATTTTCGTCTTCGACGAAAACGCGCGGTTGAAGCCCCGCGCGCCGGTATCTTCCGGTCACTTCTTTATGCATTCCGCCCATTTGCGGCAAAAAGAACGGAAAAATATTATGGATAAAAATGATTTGACATTAGAGTACATCGTAACCGAAACGCACGCCGGTTTCGAGCGGCAGGGGTTTGGCAGCCCGGAGGCGACGCTTAAAGCGCTCGGCTTTGCAGAAAATTTCCGCGACATAAAAAAAGCTCTCGACATCGGCTGCGGCACGGGCGGGCAAACGTTGGCGCTCGCGCAAAACATAAGCGGCGGCGTCGTCGGAATGGACATCTGCCCGCAGTTTATTGACGTGTTAAACAGCAAGGCGGCGCGGCTCGGCTTGCAGGAAAGGGTCAAGGGCATGACGGGCTCGATGGACGCGCTGCCGTTTGCGGCGGGCGAGTTTGGGCTCGTTTGGTGCGAGGGCGTGCTCGACAGCAATAATTTTAAACAGATGCTTGCGTATTGGAATACATTTTTGGCCGGCGGCGGCCATGCAGCCGTGAGCTGCCCGGCGTGGATAAGCGACCGGCGCCCGAGTGAGGTTGAAAATTTTTGGGGAGGCTACGGGTGCGCTTTGGAATCAATCGGCGGCTATATTTCTATGATGCACGGCGCGGGCTTTAATTTTGTCGCGGCGTTCGCGCTGCCGGAGGAATGCTGGACGGACAATTATTTCGTGCCGCGGGCAAAAGCCGATAACGCGCTTGCCGTTAAATATCCAAACAGCGAAGTATTAAAAGCGTACATTGCCGAAAATAAAGAAGAAGCGGATCTGTACGAAAAGTTTAATAAAGATTACGGGTATTTTTTTTATTGGGCAAAAAAGCAATTGACGACGTTAAAAAAAACGTTTCATTTTAAACCGCTCCCGTCCGTATGGCTTCGACGATGTTTTTTTCTTGCAGGCGCCGCGCCGCGTGGCGCATCGTCACCCATGTCACGGCGAAAACGCCTATCGCGCTTTGGATAATGGGCAGCCAGGGAACCGAAAATGAAAACGCCGCGGGCGACGCCTAAAAATTATGGATGATATAAGAACATGCGAGCCCTATCGGGACGCCCGCCGCAAGCGACCTGCCGGAGCAGAGCAGGCTTTCGGCGTTAAGCATGCGCCTCAGCCCGTCCGTTGTCATGCCGACGCTGCGAAGCACCGCGAATTCGCGGGCGCGCGAGCGGATGTTGGCGGTGATTGTGCTTATGACGTTTGTAAGGACAACAAGGGTGAGCATGGCGATAAACCCGTAGACGAAAACCATAATGAGGCGGACGATGTCTTTTGTCGCGTCCTGCTCCGCTTCGATGTTAAAAACGCTTACATTGCACAGCTCGCTGCCGTACGCAATCCTTTCGTCAAGCGCGCTCTCCATGTGTGCCGCAAAGCCCGCCGCGTCCGAAGTTTTTGCAAACCAAGCGTAGTTTAAAGCGTCCAATTCGGGAACGATTATGTTTACAAGCCCGCCGCTTACGCTAAGGATTTCATCGGCTATTTCGCCTATGCCCAATACGCCGTTGAGCATCAGCGTCAAAACGCCGCCGTCGTTTAGATTGTACAGTTGCAAGCTTTGCCCGTTAAAAATTAACGGCGCAAAAAATGTGCGTCCTTCGCTTTCGTAAAATGTGGATTGGTTGACGAGTATGTTCGAGCCGTACGGCACTCCGGCCTGCAGGCAAACCGCGGCGTAATTTTTTGAGTCAAGCACCGTCAAAACAACGCTGTGGTGCAGTTCATTTTCACCGCCGGTAAGCAAATGCGAATAAATTTCTTTTGACCTTGCCGAAAGCATTTCAACCGGGATGTATGTCATGTATGAATGAATGTCCGAGCCCGCGCCGTAAACGGATGTTTCTGGATACTCACGCAACTTTGACGTAATTTCGTCGGCAAGCGAACTGTTTACCGCGGCTTGGTACTTAATAATTATTTGTCCGTCTTCGGATTGCGTCGTGCTGTAGTAGGAATAAAAACGGCCTACCACATTTGCGTCCACGCCCGGGAAAAAAACCGTAGTCAATGTATCCATCATCATGCCGAACGCGCCTACTGTTATATACAGCGCGACGCTTACTGTCAGCGACAACGTGGAAGCGCGGAAATTTCTGCGGCTGCGTTTTAGGGATTTAATCGCCAGCGTGCCTTCAAACCCGAAAATTTTTTGGGCCGAACGGCAAACGCGGGCTTTTTTTTCGTTTTTTTCGTTTACCTTTATTTCGCCCGCGCCGCGTATTGCGTCGACGGCTGCTATCCTTGCCGCCTTGCTTGCCGGAAGCCACGCGGAAAGGCAAACCGTCCCGAAGGAAACCGCAGCCGCCAATAGCATGGCCTGCCAGGAAAAAACGAAGTCCAAAACGAGAGGCCGGCCGGACAGTTCGTTCAAACCCGTCAAAAAATAATTTGCGATACCCATCCCCGCAAGGTTCACCAGCAGCCCAAGCCCCACACCCGGCGGAATCGAAGCGGCGCACAGCATGATACTTTCGTGCATTATCGTCGCGGCGATCTGTTTTTTTGTCGCGCCCGCGCTTTTTAAAATGCCGAACTGCGCTGCGCGTTCGCCCGCGCTCACGCGGAAGGCGTTTGACACGACAACAACCGAAGCTGAAACAATTATTGAAACGAAAACCGCGCTCAACCCGAAAAGCATAGAGTTGTACATGCTTACATAAAAATCGTTTTCACCCATTTCGCGGCGCAGCATGGCGTCGCCGCTTGCCGCGAAGCCGAACACGGCTGTGATCATGGCGGTAGAAAGCACAATGCCCGCAACGGTCCACGCCGTCCTCGCGGGATTTCTTTTTAATTGGCACAAAGCCAATTTTTTTGTCAGCTTCACGGGCGCACCGCCTCGTCACGCAAAATTTTTCCGTCGCCGATCGTGATGACGCGGTCTGCCTGCAGCGCGATCTTTTCGTCGTGGGTGATGACAATCAGCGTTTGGCTGAAGCGTTTGTTTGACAGTTTCAACAGGTCGATGATTTCTCTGCTTGATTTGCTGTCAAGGTTGCCGGTGGGTTCGTCCGCAAGTATCAATGCCGGGTCGTTAATAAGCGCCCTGCCTATTGAAACGCGCTGCTGCTGGCCGCCCGAAAGCTCGCTTGGCAAATGCTTCGCCCTGTCCGTTAATCCGATGGTTTCTAAAATTGAACGCAATTTGTCCTCGTCCGGTCTGCGGTTGTCAAGCAGGCGCGGCAGCATGATGTTTTCTTCCGCGGTAAGTGTGGGTATGAGGTTGTAGAATTGGTATATGAGCCCGATGTTTCGGCGGCGGAAGATGGCGAGCCCGCTTTCGTCCAGCTTGAATATGTCAATACCGTCGATTACGACGCCGCGATCCAAGCAAGCGGCTTTGCCGCCCGGCAAGCAGGCGGCTTTGCCGCCCGGCAAGCAGGCGGCTTTGCCGCCCGGCAAGCAGGCGGCTCCGCCGCGATCACATGCGTCCGGCCGATCCACGCCGCCGATGATGTGCATGAGCGTGGACTTGCCGGAGCCCGACGCGCCCATTATCGCCGCGAACTCGCCCTTTTCTACGCAGAAGCTCACGCCGGAAAGCGCCGTGACTGCGGCGTCGCCCTTTCCGTAAGTTTTAGTTATGTTGCTAACCTGCAGGATGGCCATGTTTTTACGCCTCCGAAAAATATTTTTGACGGCAAAAAAAGCCGCCGTAAAATTATTTTGGCAGCTTTGTGTGACTTTACGGTGACTGTTTCGGTTTTTAAAGTGACAGTTTTGTCACATATTATTACGGCACTTAAATATAGCAAGAGACGTACGCGATATTTTTGTGCCGGATTAATAACCGCGGAATGCAAATACCGCTTGCGTAACATTGACGCATTATGCCGCTGCTTGCGCAACATTGACGCAATTATGCCGTCGCTTGCTTAACATTGGCGCATTATGCCGCCGCTTTTTGCATCGGCCGGCGTTTATCCAAAAAATTTTAACGTGAACGTCGTTCCCGTTCCTTCGCTGCTTTCTACTTCGATGTCTCCGTTTTGCCCGCGCATTATCGCGAGGGCGAGGGGCAGGCCGATGCCGTGGCCGTCTCCGCCGCGGGAATTTTCGAAACGCCTGAACAGGCCCGACAATTTATCGCGCGGTATCCCCGGCCCGCAGTCCGCTACCGAAACCCGGCTGCATATAGGGTTGCGGCCGCAGTCTATTCGGATCACGCCGCCTTCCGGAGAATTTTCGGCCGCGTTTTTTATGATGTTCGTCAACGCTTCGGCTGTCCACTTCCTGTCGCACAGTAAAATGACGTCGCCGCAAATTTCCGCGCTTTGATTTTTTATGTCAAGGAGTATGCGAAGCGGATCGAGCGCGAAGCCGATCAATTCCCTTGCGTGCATGCTCTCCCTTGCAAGCGTCACTGCCCCGGCGTCGAGCTTCGCCATCTTTAGCAGAGCCGACGCCAGCCAGTCCAGCCGCGTGATTCCCATTTTAATGTTCGCCAAAAACTCCGCCTGTTTTTCTTGCGGCGCGTTTTCCAAAAGATCCGCCATTACCGCCATCGAGGCGAGCGGAGTTTTTATCTGGTGTGAAATATCGGCAAGCGTTTCCGCCAGCGCGTCGCGCTCGCGCTTAAAAGAGGCCGCCTGTTCGCTCGCGCAGCTCGCGAGGGTATGCACGTCGTTTTTTAAGGCGCTCCAATCGCCCTCGCGGTTGTCGCGAAGGTCGACTTCCTGTCCGTCTATAATTTTCCGTATCTCGACGGAAAATTTTCTTATCTCTTTTTTACTAACCGGCACGGTAGCCGAGCCCGCGAACGGTTTCGATGCTTGCCGCACCGCCGAGTTTTTCGCGCAGGCGTTTTATGTATACCGAAAGCGTGTTGTCCTCCACGAAATTTCCCGCGGAATCCCACAGGCTTTCCAATATTTGCCTCCGCGAGAGCAGCTGACCCTTGTTTGACGCAAACGTAACAAGCAGGCGGTATTCCAGCGCGGTAAGCTCGATGACGTTCCCGTCCGCGTATGCCTTGCCCGTTGCTGCGTCAATCGAAACGCCGCCGAACGTCAGCATGCTGCGCCGCCCGTTCTTGCCGTTTGACGTGCGCTTGATCCTCGCGAGCAGCTCCCGCAAACGAAACGGCTTGGTCACATAGTCTTCCGCGCCGCCTTCAAATGCGCGGACGGTGCCGGCCTCGTCATCCGCCGCGGTCAAAAAAATGACGGCGGCGCCGCTTCCTTTCAAAAAATCGAAAATCTCAAAGCCCGTGCCGTCGGGCAGCCGCATATCCAGCACGGCAATGTCGAACGCGGTGCAATCCGCCGCTTTTTTCGCCTCGCGGACGCTTCCGCAGTGCGTGACCGTATAGCCCTCCTGCCCGAAGGCGTACACAAGCCCCGACGCGATAATCGCGTCGTCCTCCGCGAGCAGAATTTTTTTTGCGTCAATCTGCATTTAAACGCCCCCGTTTGTCTGATAGCCGCATTATAACGGCCCGCTTTTTGCGAGCCGTTTTTTTTGTTTTTAAAGCTTGCAAGCACTCTGCAAATGCGCCGCAAGCGCCGTTCGTCAGCAGCTGCCCTGCCGCCGTTAAAAATAATTAAAAAATTTGTATTCGATTCCGTTTTCATCGCAAAAATTTTTCAGTCTTTTGCATCCATCCGCATCGCTGTATTTTTCAAGCAGGTGCATTTTAAACAATTCTGCTTTTATTAACGGCGGCATGTCTTCGCATTTTTTCTTAAGCGACAAATTAATTAACAGCTCGGTATTTTTTTTGTCGAAGGTATAAAAATATTCGTATTCGTCCGCATTGAAAAATCCGTTAACAGCCGCGCCGAACTCCTGCCCGGAAATCTTTAGGCATCCGTTATCTATTTCAGCCCATACATTAATTTGCACAGCTTTATTTTTCATGTCGCACAAAATAAATTTTGCCGACGAAAAAGCATCGGCTTCTTGGTTTACATTTTCATGTGAAATTTCGGTTTTTATTTTTTTCGGCGTTTTTACTGAAAACAATCTTCGGCAAAATTTTTCAATCAACGGAAAAATAATTTCGTTGCCCTCTTCCTGCGCTGCCGCATATAAATATCATAATCAGAATTAATTTTTCGAAGCTGTGTTGTCAAGGGTAATGCCCAAAAACCTGCAAAAAGGCGAACATAACCGGCAGAGCTTAACTTCCAACCGTATTTTCACTATCCGCCGTCTACTCGAACATTTCCTTGAACTCAATCAAGCGAATATCATCCCGTCCCGTTGCGAATTCTCGCGCACCGGAAGTAAACCCGATTTTTGAGAAAAGGTAGTAATGCTTTTGTGTAAAACCATTAAACATTTGGCACTTTTCTATCAGCTTCTCAACTGTGGCTCTGTCAAGATGTTCGTTACGCCATTTGCATTCGCCGAAAATGGCCTGCGAACCGTCGCTATCGTACGCGATAAAGTCAACTTCCGCTTGCGATTTCAAATTGGGATTATTACCCCACCAGCGGCTGACATTTTGAAACGCGAAGGGCAATTCGTCGTAAATACTCCACATATACTCAATACAAAGCTTTTCGAATACCTCACCCATGAAGTCTGTAATCCGAGGTTTAACGCGACTAAAGACTATATCGCCTTTATCAAGAGCGATTAGGGACACGTTCGGATACACAAAGCGATACCAAAAACGGAACATGCCGTCTTCCAAGCGATAAATCGTTTTGCGGCTACCCGGTTTGTCGGTTGCGGGAATCTCCTTCCTGACTATGCCTGTGTCCA
>WRDG01000128.1 GCA_009783525.1 Defluviitaleaceae bacterium
GCCCGGGAACTGGTATTCGTTTAACAGCTCGCGGATTTCCATATCGACGAGTTCCAAGATTTCGGGGTCGTCTACCGCGTCGCATTTGTTCATAAAAACTACGATTTTGGGAACCATAACCTGGCGCGCAAGCAGGATGTGCTCGCGGGTTTGCGCCATAACGCCGTCGGTTGCCGCGACGACGAGAATCGCGCCGTCCATTTGCGCCGCGCCGGTGATCATGTTTTTAACATAGTCGGCATGGCCGGGGCAGTCCACGTGCGCGTAGTGGCGGTTTTTTGTTTCGTACTCCACGTGCGTTGTGGAGATTGTGATCCCGCGCGCCTTTTCTTCTGGCGCCTTGTCAATTTTATCGAAGGGAACAAATTCACCCAACTTGTATCTGTCATGCAAAGTTTTGGTGATGGCCGCGGTAAGCGTTGTCTTACCATGGTCAATATGGCCGATAGTGCCGATGTTGATATGCGGCTTGTTCCGCTCGAATTTAGCCTTGCCCATTTGCTTTCCTCCTTGATTTTACGAAATTTATTCGTCTATTACTGTCTTGTCTGCAGTATACCATCTTAAATAAATAATACAAGCTTTCGCATTTTAATATGACGAACCGGTATATCGCTCCTGCACCGACTTTGGCGTTTGCTCGTAATGGTGAAATTCCATGTTGTACACGCCGCGCCCCTGCGTTTTGCTCCGCAGGTCCGTTGCGTAACCGAACATTTCGGCAAGCGGCACGTAGCTGTGCACTACTTGAACGTTAGCGCGGGCTTCCATTCCGTCTATGCGGCCGCGCCTGCTGCTTAAGTCTCCTATCACGTCGCCCGTGTATTCGTCCGGGACAGTTACGTCAACCTTCATGATGGGTTCAAGCAGCACCGGTTCGCATTTAACCATTGCTTCTTTTAAAGCCAGCGACCCGGATATTTTAAACGCAAGCTCCGACGAATCGACGTCGTGGCTGCTTCCGTCAAGCAGCACGGCTCGTATGCCGAGCATTTGAAACCCGCCGATGTTGCCCGTTATCATCGCTTCCTGTATACCTTTGTCGATAGCGGGGATGTATTCGTTCGGTATCCTTCCGCCCACAACCTTGTCGACAAATTCGTAAGGCACATCTTTATTGTTCGGGTCGATTGGTTCGAAACGCACCTTGCAGTGCCCGTAATGTCCGCGCCCGCCCGACTGTTTGATGTATTTGCCTTCCACTTCAACGGCTTTGCTGAAAGTTTCTCTATACGCCACCTGCGGCTTGCCTACGTTCGCCTCTACCATATACTCGCGCAGTAATCTGTCCACGATTATTTCAAGATGAAGTTCGCCCATGCCGGAAATGATTATTTGCCCGGAATCTATGTCCGTGTGCGACTTAAACGTCGGATCCTCGTCTGAAAGCTTAGTGAGCGCAATGCCCATCTTGTCGCGTCCGGCCTTGGTTTTCGGCTCGATTGCAACAGATATGACCGGCTCCGGAAAATTCATCGGTTCTAATATTACTTCATTGTTTTCGTCGCACAGGGTGTCGCCCGTCGTCGTAAATTTAAATCCGACGGCCGCCGCGATGTCGCCCGCAAACACATGGTCGACGTCTTCGCGGTGGTTGGCATGCATAAGCAAAAACCGCCCGGCGCGTTCTTTTTTCTTTTTCACCGGGTTGTAAACGGCGCTGCCTGACGACAGCGATCCCGAATAAACCCTGAAAAAAGCTAATTTTCCTATATGGATGTCGTTCATGATTTTAAACGCCAGTGCAGAAAACGGCTCCTCGTCGGACGAGTGACGTTCCGTTTCTTTTTCGCCGGTCATTCCTTTAATTGCAGGAATGTCCGTCGGCGCGGGCAAATAGTCAACGATGCCGTCAAGCAGTTTTTGAACCGCTTTGTTTTTGTAAGCCGACCCGCAAAATACGGGTATGATCTCCGTAGTAATACATGCTCTGCGGAGAGCGGTTTTTATTTCTGCGACAGACGGCTCTTCGCCGTTTAAATACATTTCCGTTAAATTGTCGTCGGTTTCGGATACGGATTCGATCAGTTTCATGCGGTACTGTTCGGCCAGGGGCAGCATGTCGGCGGGTATTTCTTCCACCGTAACTTCTTCACCCTTTTCGCCGTGGTATATATACGCCTTCATTTCCATAAGGTCGACCACGCCGTTAAAATTTTCTTCCGAACCCACAGGCAGCTGCATCGCCACCGGGTTTGCTCCGAGCCGTTCTTTTAACATATTGATAACGTTAAAAAAATCTGCCCCGACTATATCCATTTTGTTTACATACGCTAAACGCGGGACCGTGTAACGGTCCGCCTGTCTCCAAACGGTTTCGGACTGCGGCTCGACGCCGCCCTTGGCGCAAAAAACGCCGACTGCTCCGTCCAAAACGCGAAGGGATCGTTCAACCTCTACGGTGAAATCCACATGCCCCGGAGTATCTATAATGTTTATACGGCAATTTTCCCACTGCGTCGTCGTGGCGGCGGATGTTATCGTTATTCCCCTCTCCTGCTCCTGCACCATCCAGTCCATAAGGGCGGTTCCGGCATGGGTTTCGCCCATTTTGTACGTTTTGCCGGTGTAGTACAGTATGCGTTCGGTCAGGGTTGTCTTACCCGCGTCTATGTGCGCCATGATCCCAATGTTTCGCGTCTTTTCCAGTGGGAATCTCCTTGCAGGCACAATTTTCACTCCTTTAGATTATTACTTCCTTTTTACCATTTGTAATGTGAAAACGCGCGGTTGGCGTCTGCCATCTTGTGCGTCTCTTCCTTTTTGCGGACCGCGTTGCCGGTGTTGTTTGAAGCGTCGAGTATTTCGTTCGCCAAACGTTCCTGCATCGTTTTTTCGCCGCGCTTGCGCGAAAAACTTACAAGCCAGCGCAGCCCCAAAGCCTGCCTGCGGTCGGGCTTAATTTCTATCGGGACCTGATATGTGGCCCCGCCTACCCGCCTCGCCTTTACTTCCAGTACAGGCATGATGTTGTTCAATGCCTCCTCGAAAACCTCAAGGGCGGGGGCATTCTTTTTTTCGGAAACCTTTTCGAAGGCATTGTATACGATTTTTTGCGCAATGCCCTTTTTTCCGTCAAGCATTATCGTGTTTATAAGCTTAGTCACTATCTTACTCTTGTAAAGCGGATCGGGTAAAACCGACCGCTTTGGGACATGACCTTTACGTGGCACGATACTTCCCTCCTTAACCATGGATTGGCCTAATTCATAGGTACTCGTGCTGGAAGCTTGAAAACTCCCATACGTCCGCGCCGAAAGTACGTTAATTCGGTGATTTGCAATTAATCAACGAATTTTTATATATAATCGGCTTTAATCAGCCGGATCTATGTACCTGTAGCGCTTAAAAATGATTTACTTCTTTTTGGCTTTTTTGGCCCCGTACTTCGATCTTGCTTGGTTGCGTTTAGCCACGCCCGCCGTGTCGAGCGTCCCGCGGATCACGTGGTAACGCACGCCGCCGAGGTCTTTAACCGCGCCGCCGCGTATAAGTACGACGCTGTGCTCCTGCAGGTTGTGGCCCTCGCCCGGTATGTAGCATGTCGATTCCATTTGGTTTGACAGGCGCACCCTCGCAATTTTTCGTAAAGCAGAGTTGGGCTTACGCGGGGTGGTCGTTTTGACCTGCGTGCAAACGCCGCGTTTTTGCGGAGCGGATTGGTTTGTCACTCGGTTGTGGATCGTGTTTAACCCTCTTTGCAGCGCCGGCGACTTGCTCTTTTTAGATTGCGTTTCGCGCCCCTTCTTTACGAGTTGATTGAATGTAGGCATTTTTTCACCTCCTTTTCATTTTTTTCATTTTTTTCATTTAATAAAAACGTTTGCAATACTAACAAAACGTTAGCTTTTTGTCAACGATTTGTTGCTGTCAAGCCCGGTCATTGACTTAAATAACGAGCTGCGTTACCATACAAAAAAAATTTGTACAAAGGGGACATACAATGACATTCCTTGAAAGCATCAAACTTCGTGCCAAAGCTGACAAAAAGACGATAGTCCTGCCGGAGTCCGCCGACCCGCGCAGCATAAAAGCCGCGTCTATTATTTTAAACGAAGGCTTGGCGGATATAATCCTGATCGGAAACAAAAATACGATTAAGGAAAAAGCCGCGGGCTTTAACGTCGACGGCGCCGTTTTTATTGACCCGGCGGATTATGAAAAAATGGACAGTCTTTCAAACAAATTATTCGAAATGCGCAAATCGAAGGGAATGACCCTTGAAGAAGCGGCAGCCGTTTTAAAAAACCAGCCGTTGTATTTAGGCGTGATGCTTGTCAAAGAAGGAATAGCGGACGGCATGGTCGCGGGCGCGGTTTCGTCGACGGCGGACGTGCTGCGCCCGAGCTTGCAAATTATTAAGACGTCGCCCGGCGTCAAGCTGGTGTCGGCGTTTTTTATTATGGTCGTGCCAAATTGCGAATACGGCGAAAACGGCGTGTTCATTTTCGCAGACAGCGGGCTCGTGCAAAACCCCGACGCAGAAGAGCTCGCCGCCATTGCGCAAAGCTCCGCCGCATCGTTTAAAAAACTCGTGGGAGCAGAACCGGTCGTGGCAATGCTTTCACATTCGACCAAAGGCAGCGCAAAACACGGGGACGTAGACAAGGTTGTCGAAGCCGCGCGTATCGCAAAAGAAGCATGCCCCGACATTAAGCTCGACGGCGAGTTCCAGCTTGACGCCGCCATCGTGCCTGCCATTGGCGCCCAAAAAGCGCCGGGCAATTCTGTCGCCGGCAAAGCAAACGTGCTTATCTTCCCGGACCTCGACGCGGGCAACATCGGCTATAAGCTTGCGGAACGCCTCGCGAAAGCGGAAGCCTACGGCCCAATCACACAAGGCATAGCCAAGCCGGTAAA
Organism: Defluviitaleaceae bacterium; assembly: GCA_009783525.1. Lineage (GTDB taxonomy): Bacteria > Bacillota > Clostridia > Lachnospirales > WQUN01 > WRDG01. The sequence goes on from WRDG01000128.1 coordinate 4,861, forward strand.
CGATCTTTCGCGCGGCTGCACAGCGGAAGACATCGTAGGCGTTGTGGCGATCACCGCGGTTCAAGCCCAATAAATTTCAAATAAAAAATATATAAACAGAAAGGCGCGGGCGTAAATTCCTTCATTATTAATACGCGGCGCGAACGGTAAATAAAATGAAGATATTGGTTTTAAACTGCGGCAGCTCGTCGCTAAAATATCAGCTTCTCAACATGGAAAACGAACAGCTTCTCGTCAAGGGCCTTTGCGAGCGCATCGGCATCGACGGCGTGCTCAAGCACGAGCGAAACGAAATAAAATACGAGGCCTCCATTGCAATGCCCGATCACAATGCCGCAGTAAAAATCGTGCTGGAAGCGCTGCTCGATAAAAACCACGGCGCGATAAGCTCCATCGACGAAATTCACGCCGTGGGCCACCGCGTCGTGCACGGCGGCGAATTTTTTTCGGACTCAGTGCTTATCGACGACAAGGTCGAGGCGGCAATAGAAGCCTGCTGCGACGTCGCGCCCCTGCACAACCCGCCCAACCTCATAGGGATCCGCGCTTGCAAAACCGTAATGCCGGGCAAGCCGCAGGTCGCGGTGTTCGATACGGCCTTCCACCAAACGATGCCAAAAAAAGCGTACCTTTACGCAATCCCCTACGAGCTTTACGAGCAGCACAAGATCCGCAAATACGGTTTCCACGGAACAAGCCACAAATATGTTTCGATGCAGGCGGCAAAGCTGCTCGGCAAGCCATACGCTTCGTTAAAAATAATAACCTGCCACCTCGGCAACGGCGCGAGCATCTGCGCGGTAAACAAGGGTGCGTCGGCAGACACGTCAATGGGCTTCACGCCGCTTGAAGGTCTCGCGATGGGCACGCGCAGCGGCAGCGTCGACCCGGCGGTTGTTGCGGCGCTAATAGACCGCGGCATTTGCCCGTCCGTACAGGCGGCAATCGACCTGCTTAACAAAAAAAGCGGCATGCTCGGCCTCTCCGGCGTATCGAGCGACTTCCGCGACATAGAGTCAGCAAAAAAAGACGGCAACGCCAGGGCGGAAACCGCGCTCGATGTCTTCTATTATAAAGTGGCCAAATACATAGGCGAATACGCAGCCGCCATGAACGGCGTAGACGCCGTGGTGTTTACCGCGGGACTCGGCGAAAACAGCATCGCCACCCGCGAGGCGATCTGCGGCTACCTCAGTTACCTCGGCGTCGAAGTGGACAGCGAAAAAAACAACTGCCGCGGCAAAGAAATCGATTTTTCAACCGAGTGCGCAAAGGTCCGCACGCTTGTGATCCCCACCAACGAAGAGCTCGTCATTGCGCGCGACACAAAAAGCGCTTTACAAAAATAGACAAATCCGTTACAATGCCGATTTGTACGAATCGAGGTGAAAGACATGGGCGCAATCTGTCCAAAGGGAAAAATATCAAAAGCTCGCCGCGACAAACGCCGCGCAAGTACATGGAAAATAGCCATGCCCAACCTCGCCGCATGCAGCAAGTGCGGCGAACTTATGAAACCGCACCGCGTATGCAAGTCCTGCGGCTCATATAACCGCAAGGAAGTAATTAAAAAAGCCGAATAAAAAAATACGGATAAAGAGGCCGCCCGTCTCTCTATCCGTATTTTATTATGTTTGTTTAATTCGGCAGCTGTAAAATTTTGTCCGAAAGGCGTTTCATTTGGAAAAAACAGTAACTGCCGCCGTCGACGCGATGGGCGGCGACAACGCGCCCGAAGCCGTGATCGAAGGCGTCGGCCTCGCGTTAAAAAAACATTCCTGTCTTGATGTATTGCTTTCCGGCAATACAGAAACGATTGAAAATCTGCTGAGTAAATACGAAATCGACAAATCACGCATAAAAATTATCGACGCGCCTCAGGTTATAGGCTCGCACGAACAGCCCACGGCCGCAA
>WRDG01000129.1 GCA_009783525.1 Defluviitaleaceae bacterium
TAATCAGCTTGGCATTGAAAGATTTAGAATATTCACGGTGCGCTAATAGGTTTGATACCAACTCGCGGGCAATCCACGACCTGACGCTGACGCTCTGGTCGCCTATAAGTACAAAAGGGTCATTCGTATGCTTCGTAATAAAGTCAAACAACAGGTCGTATGCTTCTATGAGATTTGTTTCCACATAGCGGCGGTCGTCGTAACGGTCAACCTTATCGCGGCGCAGGAGTGCATCGGTCACGATGCCCGGTGCGCATGAGCGTACTACCTCATCTTTGCCAAACATCAATATCCCGGCAAGATTGAATCCTTTCTTACCTGTCCGTTTATCATCCTCGTAAAAACCCGCGCTCTTGAATAGCTCCATCTCGTCCATGTTTTTCCATGGATGGTCAAAAACTCGGCTCACTGCCATTTTCTTGACACGCGGAACAAGGTCGAGCCGCATATCCTCCAGGGTAGCATAAGGGAATATTTCACGCTCTGTAAACTGGTTCGACTTGCGTAGAGATAGCTGCGCGACAAGCTCGGTGGAATTTGTTATGTCAAAGTCACCATCCTCATTGCGGTCGTAAATCCTGCCTGAACATGATTGAATTTGTGAACTAATCGGTATATGAACGTATAGCAGCAGCATCCCGTCAAGCATAACTTCGTCAAGGCTGAGGAACAGCGATGGAGAAGTCTTCTGTGTGTTGTTCAACATACTGGCGAAGTTCTTCTTCATTTGCGTTGCTGCCTTTGGGTTGACACCGATGGGAGTGCCGTCATCAAGTACGCCGAAGATGAGATGACCGCCATATCGGTTTGAAAAAGAGCATACCGTTTCCCATACGCTGTTATTAAGGTTGTTCACGCATTCCTTATATTCGATTGTCAAACCCTCGCCATCGGCAAGTATTTGTTTGATACGGTTTGGGGTCATGGTTTAACTCATCCTCTTACTTTTGCGTGGTTTCATTTTTTTCAATTCATAGTTACTGCCAATTTGCCGTTCAATTCATTCTTCGGCACATCGCCATTGCGCCAATGTCCGAATTGACATACACAAGAAGTCTTACATAAATTAAAAAGCCAAAGAAGACAAGCAAATGTCTCCCTTTTTTTATTTTGCGTCCCCTTCGATTTCCGCGACGATTTCGCCGATCCCTTTGCGCAGCTCGTTTGTACGGGCAACTATCCTTTCGATTTCGGCGTTGAGCTCCGCTATGTTTACGATCTCGCGGGTGTCTTCGCGCGCGACATATGAACTGATTGACAGGTTAAAGTCCTGCGCGGCAATTTCACCGCCGGGCACAAGCCGCGCCATGTAGCCGTCCACGCTGCCGCGCAGGTCGTTAGCAATGCTCCATATCGTGCGGTGAAGCTCGGCGCGTTCCTGTTCTTTTTTATTGTCTGCCATGTGCAACCCTTTCGCGTCGGTTTATATTTAAAATGAAATTTTGTGAGCCTCTGTAAGCTCCGAGTAAAAAAATATTTACGTAATTTTTAATTTTTTTTGCAAATGGCTTCCTGAAATTTCAGGAAGCCATTTGTCGAAATTTTTGCTACTGCAAGCAGTAGCAAGCTACTGCAACATAAATATTTTTTTTGTTATTTTTTATAGTCTTTGCACGCTTCGACATAGGCCAAAATATTTTCCCAAGGCACTTCCGGTTCGAGCAAGTGCGTTGGCGCGGGGAACATCCCGCCGTTTGGGCCGGTCGCGTCGAGCAGCTCGGTAACTGTCCGGCGGATTTCGTCGGGCGTGCCGAAGGGCATGAGGCGCTGTGTGCCTACCGCGCCGTGGAAAGAAATCCGCCCCCTGTATTCGTTTATAACGGCGAAGGCGTCCATGCTTTCGGGTTGAAGGGGATTTAAAACGTCTACGCCGGCTTCTATCAAGTCGTTTATAAACGGGGTGGCATGGCCGCAGGTATGGTAACAGACAACCGTGTCGCGCCTGACGTTGCGCACCGCATCTATTACCCGTTTGAGGCGGGGCTTGATCCATTTGCGGTAGAGATCCGTACTGAACAGCGGCGTGCTCTGCATGCCGATGTCGTCGCCGAGGTATACGATGTCAACGCCGGCTTTGGCGTATGTTTCGCCGCGCAGTACGGCGCGTTCTGTTACGGCGTCCAAAATATATTCCGCTACTGGGCTGCCGGTCAGCATGTCAACCATCAGGTCTTCCATGCCGCGCATGTACCAGGCCGTTTCCCAAATTGTACATTCCATGTGGCCCACGCCGGCTAATCCCTCGGCGTGGATTTTTTTTATCGCTTCGGCGCTGTCGCTTGTCCCGCCTGCGAAATCCGGCAGGGGATAGGCTTTTATTTTTTCAAGGTCTTCGATGCCGGAGAGCGGGTGGCGCATGCGGGTCATGTGCATGGCTTCTTTGCTGCCCGGCTCGTGGGCAACGCCCCAGGCGTCTATCCAAGTGCCGTCCTTTAAACTGCCGTGCCATTTGCGGTAAGCGTCAGGGTCGTATTTAACGTTGATTTGCCCCGCGCTTCGCCACGGAAACATAAAAAAAACGCCCGGGTCTCCTGTATGGCCGCGCCTGCGGTATTCGTCCATAAGGGATGGGCATAGTCCGAAGCTGACGGGTACATAATCGAAACCATCGCGGCGCAGAAGCGAAAGCAGATTTTCGCGGGCGTTTCGTTTACGGCTCATTTTTTTCCTCCGGTTCCGGTTGGAATGTAACGGTGCGGCTTTCGGTTTGTTTGTTTACAAAAATTTGGATTATATAGCCAAGCGCGGACAGAACAAGCGGGAAAAAGATATAGTTTTCCGCGTTGGTCATGTAATAGCCGAAAATGTCGGCGCCCGCGCCGTGATAGTCGAGCCCGCCCGACGAAGCCATCTGCGAAACATTATCGAAGCATGTAAAAAGAACCCATATGCCGTAAACCGCAAAAAATCCCGCGGCAATATAAAGAACCTTGCTGAACGTCGGTATCTTTTTTTCCATTGTAAAATCCACTCCTTCCTGTGTTGAAACACTCTAATAGATTAAATTCCGACCCGAACGGATAAATAGAGATCCAATAAATTATCTGTATTGGAACGGTTTTTTTTGCGTTCTTCTTTCGTTGTTTATTTTTTTTGTAAAGTTAATGAGCTGACACTCATAAACGTACGACTTTAAAAAACGTCTTCGTCCACGGGCGTGTTGATCAAGTTGCTGTACCAAAGCATGGCTTCCGCGAACGCTTCGTGTATGCTTTCGATTGAAATGTTCTGCAGCATCGCAAGGCGCGAAACTTCGTACCAGTCGCCCTGTTCGTAAAGGAGCGCGAACGAAAGCACTTTTGCGAACTCGCCGAAACCGCCCGAAAGCGCGACCCTTATAGTCTCAGGCACGAAAATCATGCCGAGCGCTTCGTCCATGCTCACGTCGAGTATTACGTCCACGATAGAAAACAAACCTGTTAAAAATAAATTTTCTTTTAATATGGCCATGTTGAACAGACCGGCGAGATTTTCGCAAAGTTTTGCGCGCAGCAAAGAAACCCGCGTGACTTCCGGCGGCTTGTCGGTGGACATCGCCGTGGACACCGCGGTGCTAATCCATTTTTTTATTTCGCGCTGCCCGAGCATAGCGGCGGCGTGGTCTATTGTTTTAATTTCCGAATTGAGCCTGCGCGACGAGTTGACCAGACGCATAAATTGAACGGCAAGCGAAGTGTCCTGCCTGACGATGCGAGTGAAGGTTTGAAAATCGAAATCGTCTTGGTTGACGATGTTTAACAGTTGGATGTAATTGACCTTTAACGGCGGCAAGGGCTTGCTTTTTACGCGCTTGGGTATGTGCACTTTGTAGAACGGCCCGTCGAAAAGCGCGTAGCCCGCGTTTGCTATGCTGTTAAATTCGTCGGCGGAAGAAATGTCGGCCGCTATTAATTTTATGAAGGGGTATGCGGACGAAAGGTAGGAAATTTTTTCGGTTTGGATATCAAACGGAGGGCCGACGAAGAAAAAATCCACGAACGGCAAAAACGGCGCGAGCGCTCTCATGTTGTTTACGTGCCTGAAAGCGAAACGGAAACCGAAATTTTTAAAATATTTTATGCGGGACAGGTTTGCGTCGTTTAGAAGAATGTCCGCGCCCATCATCAGGACTACCTTGTTATGGTCTACCTGACATTCCTGCTCGAGGTTGGTCATCAATAAAATGTTGGTGACCGGAATAAAAATCATTTTGTCGCGGGACAGCGCTTCCATCCCGACCTTGTTCATAAATCCTATCATTGGGGAAAACATTGCGCCGTCGAACGGATTTGACTTTCCTGCTTCAATTAAAGCGTTGCCGTATTGATACGAAAAATAATATCCTTCCACCCGCATGTAGTTGTCGAAAATAGGTTTTGGGACAAAAAGCAGATTCATTAAAAGCCACTCCCTGCGGTTTTTAAGCGGTATATTCTGTAAAGATATATATTCGTCGTTCAGTATAGCACAAATAAAATTTGTGTAAAATATTCGCGGTGGGATATAATTTTCTCATTTATGTAAAGGCGGGCTGTTTATGCGGGTTGTTCTCGCTTCTGCTTCGCCGAGGCGGCGGATGCTGCTGGCGCAGGCGGGAATAGAATTTGAGCAGATTGTTTGCGGCGCGGACGAAAGCTTCGCGGGTGCGGCCAATCCTTGCGAGGCGGTAATGACTGTAGCAAAACGAAAAGCTTTTTGCGCGGCGCAAGAGATAGGAGACGGCGAACCGGCGTATATCATCGCGGCGGACACGACTGTCTGTGTAGACGGCAGGATTTTAGAAAAACCGCGCGACGGAGCAGAAGCTTTTGAAATGCTCAGTCTTTTGCAAGGAAAAAAGCACGCGGTCCATACGGGCGTTTGCATGATCAACACGGCAACGGGCGAAGAAGCGGTCTTTGCGGACACCGCTTCCGTTTTTATGCGCGCGTTAACGGACAGCGAAATAAACGATTACATTGCGACGGGAGAGCCGTTCGACAAAGCGGGAGCTTACGGCATACAGGGTAAGGGCGCGCTGCTTGTCGAACGCACGGAGGGCGATTACAACACTGTGGTGGGGCTGCCGCTCGTGCGCGTATATTTGATTTTGCGCGGGTGGGGCGTAAAAATATTTTTTGACGGCGCAAACGGTTTCAAATGATTGCCGGAGTAGGCACGGACATAATCGAAATCGAGCGGATAAAAAAAGCGTCCGAAAAAAATTGTTTTTTGTCGCGCTGCTTTACGGACACGGAAAGACGATACGCAACAGCGCCGGAAAAACTCGCGGGACTGTTCGCCGCAAAAGAAGCGGCGGTAAAAGCGTTGGGCGAAGGGTTCAAACGGTTTTTGCCGGCCGATGTCGAAATTATTCACGATAAAAACGGAAAGCCCTCGGTAAAAATAAAAGGCCTCGAAGAAGCGGTGATCCACGTCAGCATTTCACATTGCAGGCAATACGCCGTGGCGTTTGCCGTATACGAAACGGAGGAGTCCCATGCGTTTGGCGGCAGCTTCGCAAATGAAAACGATTGAAGAGACGATGGCGCGGGAATTAAAATTTCCCGCGCTTTTAATGATGGAAAACGCCGGGCGCGGATTGGCGGAAGAAGCGCGGCGCATGATTGACGCAGGTGGCCGCGTCCTCGTTGTGTGCGGCGGCGGAAACAACGGCGGCGACGGTTTCGCCGCGGCGAGGCATTTACACTGCGCGGGCGTGAGTGTGAGCGTGGCGTGCGTTTGCGATGCGGATCGTATCAAAGGCGATGCGCGTGAAATGTACGAGACGCTTTTGCTTATGCGGATCGATGTCTGCGTGCTGCCGCACGAAAATATTTTCAACGGGCTTGCGGAAATGATCGAACAAGCGGATTTGGTAATCGACGCGATATTCGGCACGGGTTTGCGCGGCGCGATGCACGGCGCCGCAGCGCTTGCGGCGGCGGCGATAAACGCGGGCACGCCCGCGGTTATTTCGGCGGATATTCCGTCGGGCGTGTGCGCAAACAGCGGCGCGGTTAACGGCGCGGCGGTTAGGGCCGACGCCACCGTGACGTTCGGGCTGCCAAAGCCGGGGCTTTATCTTTACCCGGGAGCGGAATACGCGGGCAAAATAATTTTAACGGACATAGGCGTACCCGCCGCGGAATATGCAAAAAATATTTGCGGCGGCGAAGAATTTTATGTGCTCGAAGAGCGCGAAGCAAAAATGCTGCTGCCCAAAAGGCCGCCCCGCGCAAACAAGGGAACGTTCGGCAGGGTATTGCTGCTTGCGGGCTGCGACGAAATGCCGGGGGCGGCGGGCCTTGCAGCAAACGCCGCATACAGGGCGGGCGCGGGTTATGTGCGAGCATTGGTGACGCAAAGCGTCGCGGATTTTATACGCCGGTCTTCTCCCGAAACCGTTGCGGGCGCATTAAAAAAACCCTCCGTCCATTATACGGAAGGGCACATTGACGAAATCACAAGCGAAATAAAAAAAGCGGGAGTAATAATTTTGGGGCCGGGGATAGGGCGGAGCGAAGAGACGTTAAAATTTGCGCGCGAGGTGCTGCTTCGCGCAAATGCTCCGGTTGTTTTGGATGCGGACGGATTGTATGCCGCAGCGGGCACCGATGTGCTAAAACGAATGACAGCGTTTTGCGTGGTCACGCCGCATCCGGGAGAGATGGCCGCGCTCACGGGCATGTCGGTTGCGGAAATCACAAACGATTTGGTTACAGCGGCGCGTGAATTTTCTAAAAAAAATAATGTAATTACGCTGCTTAAAGATGCGCGAAGCGTA
>WRDG01000130.1 GCA_009783525.1 Defluviitaleaceae bacterium
AAGAAAATTTTTCCATAAATGTGTCCTCCGTTGTGTCTTGCCGATTGGCGAAAATAAATCAGCGGCAAAATTATTAATTGACTTTTGCTCCGGTATTTGACTATACAGCACAATACTTGTAAATTATCCAATATACAACATTTTAATTGAGCGGGGATTGAGCGTGGGATTGTTAAAGGACGGCGCGGTTCTTAATTCGGAGCACCGCATTGCTTACAAGGTTGTCCGTTACATCGCGGCGGGCGGGCAGGGCGAGGTGTACGAAGTGGAGGACGGCGCGGCGGGCCGGCGGTATGCCCTCAAATGGTATTTTAAACATGCAGCCACGCCGTACCAGCGTAAAACAGTCGAACGGCTTATTAAACGCGGCGCTCCCGACGCGAGATTTTTATGGCCGCTCGACATGATCGTAAAAGACGGCCTGTTCGGCTATGTGATGCGGCTGCGCCCGCCGCTGTACAAGAGTGTTGTCGATTTGATGAAGCGGCGAACGGAACCGACGTTCGCGTCTTTATGCATGGCTGCCATAAATTTGGCGGACGGCTATCAATCGCTGCACTCGGCCGGACTGTGCTACAGGGACATTTCGTTCGGGAACCTTTTTTTTGATCCGGGCAACGGCGACGTATTAATTTGCGACAACGACAATGTGACCGTTAACATGGACGACAAAAGCGGAACAAACGGAACACCGCGCTTCATCGCGCCGGAAATTATAATAGGCAACGTAAACCCTTCCACCGCGACGGACCTATACTCCATGGCGGTGCTTTTATTTTATATGTTCATGATGCATCACCCGCTCGAAGGCGAGCGCGAATCTAAAATAAGAATTTTCGACGGCAAGGCGATGGAAAAAATTTACGGACGCGAGCCGCTGTTCATTTGGCATCCCACAGACAGGTCGAACCGTCCGGTTCCGGGCTATCAGGACAACGCGATAATTTTTTGGAAAATTTACCCCGAATTTTTACGCGGGATGTTCGTCAAGGCATTTACGGAAGGGTTGAACGATCCGGGCAGGCGCGTGGTCGAAAAGCAGTGGAAAGATACGTTCGCGCAGCTGCGCAACTCGATCATGTACTGTTCGAAATGCGGAAGCGAAAATTTTTACGAAGCGAAAAAAAACAAACCCTGCTGGCAATGCGGCGCCGCGCTTGTGACGCCGCCCATAATGCAAATTGGCGGGCAGATGCTGATGTTAAACCACGACACGAAAATTATGGGGCATCACACGAAAAACGACTTCGACTTTATTAACGAAACGGGACAGATAACGCAGCATCCCACAAATAAAGACAGATGGGGCGTAAAAAACACGGGTGTCGGCAATTGGACGTTTATCAAGCCGGGCGGAGAAACGGCGGTAATCGAGCCGGGGCGGACCGCGCCGCTCATTGTCGGCGCGAAGGTCGGCTTCGGACAATCCGAAGGAACTATCATATAAAACGGAGGAATAATGATGAGCAAAAAATTACCGGGCGGCGAAATGACTTCAAGGATATTGGATTTCATTTGGATTGCGGACTGTTCCGGATCTATGGACGGCGAAAAGATACAGACGCTCAACTACGCCATAAGGCAGACGATACCCGACATGCGCAAAGAGGCGGACGACAACCCCAACGCCTCGCTTATGGTTCGCGCCGTAAAATTTTCCGACGGCGCAAGCTGGCATGTGGCGACAGCGACGCCTATCGACCAGTTCAATTGGACGGATTTGACCGCGGGTGGCGTGACAAGTCTGGGCATGGCGCTCGACCTTGTCGCGGCGGAGCTTAACAGTTTCCCGACAGATACAAAGCGGCTGCCGCCTGTGCTTGTTCTGCTTACGGACGGCCAGCCGACCGACGATTACAAAAAAGGCATCGATTCGCTGCTTAACACGCCGTGGGGCAAAAAAGCCGTGCGGATCGCAATAGCGATTGGCAAAGACACGGATCTCGACGTGCTCGGACAGTTCACCGGCAACAGCGAGCTTGTGCTCGAAGCAAAAAATCCGCAGCTGCTGATAAAATTTATCAAGTGGGCGTCCACTGTGGTAAAAACGGTTTCGTCGCCGAGGGCTGCAGCCGACGGCGGTTCGGACGCCGGCGTTGACGTCAACACGATCCCCGCAGCCGGCGACGACGACGACATATGGTAAACCCGCAGGCGGCGTTCGGCGCGAAAGTGCGCGGCGCCGCCCATATAAAAAACGGGAAACCCTGCCAGGACGCCCTGCTTATAAGCACGGACGAAGAGAAACGTTATTTCGCTGTATATGTCGCGGACGGCCACGGCAGCGCGCAGTGCGCCTACAGCGACGACGGCGCACAGGTTGCGGTCGAGTCGGCGCATTCTGTTTTTTATTCGATATTTTGCGAAAACACACCGGCAGAAGCTGGCGAGCTTCTAAACGCGCACAAGGACATATGGCTGCCGAAAAAAATCGAATCCGAATGGAAAGAGCGCGTTAAAAAATTTCATTCGGACAAAGAGCGCATGCTGTCGGAACCGTTTCCGTTTCTGCTCTACGGAAGCACGCTGCTTGTTCTTATAGTGTCGGACGGTTTTATTTTTTCCATGCAGCTCGGCGACGGCGACATCGTTTCAATTTCGGACGGTAAAGCTGATTGGATATTAAAGCCCGAACGGGTAGGGGTGTATGTCCATTCGCTGTGTTTGGAAAACAGCTGGCAGTATTTCCGCTCCGTTTGGACGCCGCAGCCGGAAGGAACAGAATCGCCGGAAATGTTTTTGGTTTCAACCGACGGATATTCGGATTGCTTTTTATCCGACGCGGGATTTTTGCAAGCGGTAACGGACATCCACCATCTCTTTAAGTCAAGCGGCAAAGAAGCGACTGAAGAGCAGCTGGCGCACTGGCTTGAAGAGTCTTCGGCGGCGGGCAGCGGAGACGACATTACGCTCGCCATCCTCCCTTCGGGAAATATTGTTTAGGCGGTAAAAATTATGGCGATAAAGACTAACGGTTTTATTTTTGAAATTTTCGGCGGCGTACAGGCAAAAAAAACGGCGGCGCTTTACATTTACGAAGGCGGCAACCGCATTGTCGAGATACCGGAAAAAACAATGAAGTATTTGCGCTCGTACGAAGTGACCTCGATACTCGAAAGCGCGTTTTGTTCGTGTAAAACGATGATCAGAGCGTTTATACCCGACAGCGTTACCCTAATGGGCGAGAAGGTTTTTAAAGGCTGCCGTTCGATGACGTTGATCAAGCTTCCGAGCCGCATAAAATATTTGCCCGACGAATCATTTATGGGCTGCAGCATGCTTAAGCAGGCAGTCATGCCAAAAAGCGTAGAGCGTATCGGGACCGACGCATTCAACGGCTGCGTCGCGCTTGATCATATCGATCTTGCGGACGGAATCACGTCGATTGGCAGCTGCGCGTTCGCCGGATGCAAATCGTTGTCTTCTGTGCGCCTACCGGAAACTGCGGTTGATTTGGGCGCGGATATTTTTTCGGACTGCTTCTCGCTGCACGACGCATTTATTCCGCGGAGCTTCACGTCAATACCGGACGGAATGTTTAACGGCTGCATAAAGCTCAAGCCTCCCGTTATTTCAAACAAAGTCGAATATATTGGACGCGAGGCCTTTAAAAATTGCAGGACCTTTAAAAGTTTTTCGCTTCCCGAAAATATCCGCGCGGTAAACGAATATGTTTTTGCCAAGTGCGGCGGCTTGCAATCGGTTTATATCCCGCAGCACGTAACCGAAATAAAACGCGGCGCTTTTTTGGAATGCATAGGGCTCACGCAAATAAATCTTCCGGATAAATTAAAAATAATCGGCAGCGAAGCTTTTTGCGGCTGCTTTAACATAAAAAAAATAAAAATTCCCGACGGAGTTAAATCCATCGGGAACGACGCATTTTTTAGCTGTACCAACCTCACGGACATTTATTTGCCGGCAGAAACAGAATTTATCGGCAGGGGCGCGTTTTTCGGATGCCACCCTTCGCTCGCGTTCCACGGGCGGCGCGGTTCGTTTGCGGAACGCTACGCGGCCGAAAAAGGCTTTGCGTTTAAAGAAGCTATATAAACAAAAATAAACATTATTTTTTTACCAGCAAACCGAATACCTCTTTGGGATTCGGTTTTTTTCCGTACATCAAAGTGCCGAGCCGATAAATTTTCGCGCCGAGCGCCGCCATGAAAAAAATCGTCACGAGCTGCACCGCGACGCAAAGCACTACGTCTAACGCGGCGGCGGTGCCCATGCAGATTCTCATGAACATAACCATCGGCGAAATGAACGGCACAAACGAGCAAACCGTGACCCAGCCGGCGCCGGGGTCCGTCATGCCGCCCATCGCCGCAAAAAAACCGATCATGATCATTATCATCGGGAAAAAGGCGATGCTGTTCGCGTCTTCCATACGGCTCACGGTTGAGGCGAGCGCGGCATAAACGTACGCGAGCGAAAAAAAGCAAAGCAGGAACAGCACGACCATCAACGCGATTATGTCGGGCTTGATTGCAACGGTAAATAACTCCGGGTTTGCCGACAGCCCTTTGCTGTTTAAATACATAGAAGCCAGCGCGGCGACGGCAAGCAGCGAAAGCTGCGTGAGTCCGGCGAGTCCCACGCCCAAAACCTTGCCGTTAATGAGCCATATTGATTTGCATGAAGTAATAAGCATTTCCATCGTCTTCGTGGATTTTTCGCGGACAACCGACACAAGCACATACTGGCCGTACATTATCAGCCCGAAATAAATTACGAACAGCATGATATATGCGTAGATGAGGTTCTCCTGATAATTTTCCGACGTATCCTCACCGGACGGCGACGCAAGCGCGACAATGCTTCCGCTTGGGCTAAAAGCCAGTATTCCGGCGGCTTCGTCTGTTTGCAAGCCGGCGTTTTCAAGACATGTCAGCAGATAAACTCTGCTTATCATCGCCTGCACGCTGTCCTGTAAAATAAATTGCGTAAGCGACATCGACGAAACAAAAAGCGTGTAGTTGAAATCGTCGATAAAAAGCGCGAACTTATGCGTTCCGTCGGTTACGGCGTTTTGCGCGGCCTGCAGCGAGCCGAACAATTCGAACGAATAACCCGGCATATAAACATTGCAAATTTCCGGTGTGAACACGCCGGATATGTCTAACAGGGCGATTTTATCAGCGTCCTGCTCCCCGAACGTTTCGTTGTTGCTAAAAAAATTTATTACGGAGGGTACCGACGGCGCGGCGAAAGCGAGAACGAGCATTATCGCTGTGATGATTACAAACGACTTGCTCTTTACGAATGTGAGGTACTCAAATTTTAATACAGTGAGCAATTGGTTCATACAGCGTCACCCGCCTTTTCAACAAATATTTCTTCGAGCGTCGGCTCGACCACGTTAAACATGTCAAATTGCAATTTTTCTTCGGTAAAAATTTCGAGCAGCGAATGTTTTTTGGACGCGTCTTTTAAAGTTATTATTACGCTGTCGCCTTTTTCGGTCAGATTATTTGAAATTTCGATAAACTTGGCGTTGGCTTTTAGCCTGCCGGTAAAATTTTCTTTCGGGCCTTCAGGCCGGACAGATATTTTTTCGCGGTTGTATGTCCGTTTTATTTCTGCGATGTTTCCGTCGAGCACGATTGAACCCTTGTTGATTATGCATATATGCTGGCAAAATTCTTCCACATACGGCATTTGATGGCTCGAAAACATTACGAGCTTATTTTTTTCCACTTGCTCCACGATTAATTTTTTGAGCATCGAAGCGTTGACCGGGTCAAGCCCGGAAAAAGGTTCGTCCAAAATTATTACGTCCGGGTCGTCCAACACGGCTATTGCCAATTGAATTTTTTGCTGGTTTCCTTTGGAAAGTGTTTCCAATTTTTTTTGCCAGTATTCTTCGGCTTCCAATTTTTCGAGCAGCCCGTGCGCGTTCTTTTTTGCCTGCGCCGAACTCAAACCCTTTAACTTTCCGATGTAAACCATTTGTTCGCCGACGGCACTTTTGGGATAGAGGCCGCGCTCTTCCGGCAGATACCCGACTCTGACCTTGGCGTCTTTCATCGGTACGCCGTCTATTGTAATTTCGCCGCTGTCGGCACGGAAAATATCCGTGACAATGCGGAGCGTGGTCGTCTTTCCCGCGCCGTTGCGGCCGAGCAGCCCGAGGGCGAGTCCGCTTTCTACGTTGAAGCTGACGTCCTTTAACACATGCTTTTCTCCGAACCGTTTGTTGATGCCGGCCACACTTAATTTCATTTTAACCCTCCCGTAAATTTATAAACGTATAAATATGTAAAGGCATGTTAAAACAAAGTGTGGAATGTAACAATATTTTTTTACAGGTTGCCTAAAAAAACGAATGACATTGCATAAGAGAATCTTTTAAATTTCGCTTCGTCCTGTTTTTTTTGCTTCGTCTAAAAAAAACGTCTCGGCTCGGCTTGCAGAAGTCACCTTAACTCTTGACATATAATTTTTTTTTATCTACAATGTCGAACTGCGGGCCTTTAGCTCAGTTGGTTAGAGCATCCGGCTCATAACCGGGCGGTCCCGGGTTCGAGTCCCTGAGGGCCCAAAAACGCCATAATCGGCGATAAAGAATGATGAATGGTAAATTGATAATGATGAGTTAGAAGTGCACACAAGCTTATGGGCATTTTTGTATTCATCACTTATCGTTTA
>WRDG01000131.1 GCA_009783525.1 Defluviitaleaceae bacterium
ATTCCCGCCGAATTAAAAATGAGCGACGAAATGGTTAAGACAGGCGCCGAAATTGCCGTAGCTGAAATGATATCTTCGGGGACGATTTCATATACAGACATGTACTTCAATGTAGACGAAATTGCTGCCGTAGCCGAAAAATCCGGCATTAAAGCAAATTTGTCAAACGCAGTTATAACTCCCGAAGGCAAGCCGTATAAACTAAAGGACGACAACAGTTATATAGAAACGCTGCGCGTGCTTAATGACTACGACGGATCATGCGGCGGACGTATAAAAGCCGACGCTTCGATACATGCCGTTTACACATCATGCCCGGAAGCCTGGCAAGCCGTCGCGGAGTTTGCTTCTTCCAAAAAAATGCGCATGCATGTTCATCTGTCCGAAACCCGCGTCGAACAAGAAAATTGCTTAAAAAAATACGGGCGGACACCCGCCGAAATGTTTGACGCGCACCATGTATTCGACGTTCCGACGCTTGCCGCGCATACAGTATGGATATCCGACTCCGACATTGAAATTCTTGCGAAACGCGGCGTGTCTGCGGCGCACAATCCCGTTTCAAACCTGCTACTTGCAAGCGGAATAGCGCCTGTGAGCAAAATGCTTGCAGCCGGGATCAATGTCTCGCTCGGCACGGACGGCATGGCGAGCAATAATTCACACGATTTGTTTGAGGAAATCAAGCTCGCATCGATTTTGCAAAAATACGCTACAAACGACGCGTCGGCTCTTCCCGCGCTTGAGGCTCTTATTATGGCTACGGCCAACGGCGCGAAAGCGCAGGGGCGTGAAAATGAAACCGGGCGCATCGCAGCGGGGTTAGACGCAGACTTGATTTTGATCGATTTGGACAGCCCGCGCCAAACCGCATGTTACAACCCTGTTTACAACCTCGCTTATTCGACGACAGGACGCGACGTTTGCATGACAATGTGCCAAGGACGCATCCTTTACGAAAACGGCGATTATAAAACCGTCGATATAGAAAAATTATTGTTTGAAGCACGCGAACACGTAAAAAATTTTATATAATGCACGCACTTTAATGAAAGGGTGACGCGAATGGATTCACCGGTTCAAAATTTTTTCAAGGTCGGACTCATACATTTCATGGCGTATCCGGAAGTAATGAAAGGCGAAGGGCCGATTCTCGAAACATTGAAAAAAATTTTGGTCGACGATTATTTCGACGCGATCGAAATTACACACATCTCCGATAACGAAGTAAGAAACCATGCGCGCGAATTGTTGGTGCAAAGCCACATGACGATTTGCTACGGCGCTCAGCCGAGATTATTGTCGGCAAAACTCAACCCGAACGATTTGGACGAGGACAACCGAAAAAAAGCTGAGTCCGTATTGATCGATTCCATCGACGAAGCGGAATTTTTAGGAGCCGGCGGCATCGCTTTTTTATCGGGCAAGTGGGACAAAACGCGAAAGGATGAATGCTACAGCCAATTGAAAAAGACGACGGAAAACCTTTGCAGGTACGCCGCCGCCAAATATATGTCAATTGAGCTCGAAGTTTTCGATTACGACTTCGACAAAGCTTCGCTTATTGGGCCCGCGCCGTATGCCGCCGCCTTTGCCGCAGACATGCGGATGAACCACAGCAACTTCGGGCTTTTATGCGACCTTTCGCATTTTCCTCAAACCTATGAGACGTCGAGGTTCGCACTGTCCGTGATGAAACCGTACATAACGCATCTGCACATAGGCAACGCTGTTATGAACGAAGGCGCCGCCGCTCGCGGAGACACGCATCCTCGATTCGGTTTCGCATACGGTTCAAACGATGTGCCGGAAGTTTTGGATTTTTTGCGCGAATGCAAACGCGAAGAGCTGATGCGGCCCGAAGACCCGCTCGTTTTATCTTTTGAAGTAAAGCCCTGGGGCAACGAAGATTCCGAAATCGTTATCGCTAACGCCAAGCGCGTTTTAAACAAGGCCTGGGCCTTACTCTAATTTTTCGTCCAAACCGAATGAAAAATAATCGAACACCGTTTCAAAAAACGGTTCGTTTGCCGACGCGTATTGCTTGACTTTTTCGAGCGCGTCGGCATATTTTTCTTTATCAGCGTTCCGCACCGCTTTGACTGCTTCGGATATTTTTTTATACAGCCTCAATATAAATTTTAAGATGCGCAGCGATTCCGCCGCGCCAAGACAATCAACTTTTATTTCAGGCGGCGGTACGTCCAGCAGCAGGTCGAGGCCGGCGAAGCCTTCCGGTTTAATTGATTTGTCCCGCAGGCAAATTGATTTTTCGGTTAGATCCAGGTACAGACGTTTAAAAATATTACCGCCGCCTGCTGTGTACGCGCCGCAAAAATATTCGTCCGCTATGCTTTCGAAGCTGCGCTCGGGCTGCAGCAATGCGGCAGAATAGACATACATGGGAAGCCCCATGTTTGCGAATATCCTTTGCGATTGGCAGTTGACCACGCCGTTTAAGCCGTTGCCCCTCAGCTGCAGCACATCCGAATAAACGATCCGCGCCGCGGCAAATTGCCCGGGGTCGTTGTATTTATTAAAATAATAATCGAAATCGAAGCCGGCGTTAAAATCCATACCGGCTTTTTTTCTGTAATCGTTCCATGCCGCAAGGAACGAAGCCATCTCTTCATTATTTTTTGCGTACGGTTGGTCGTTAAGTTTATATTCCGGAAGAGGCATGCCGTTCGCCGCTTCTCCGAGCGGCTCGTTGAACGAGCGGTTGCTTGGCGCGAACATGAAGACAAACCGCTCGCTGTTTCCGAATGTTTCTATTAACGGCGGCCAGTGCGTTTCGCAATACGAAAGGAAAACTATTTTTGTTTTGCATTGTAAACCGGTAAGTTTTTTATCCAGCCTGTTAAGCAGTTTTACATACCAATCCGATATTCTGACGTCTTTGCAATTTTCGCATTCGCATTTATTGTTGAAGCCGTCGTCGAGCCAAAAATGCAAATAATCGTATTCATCATGCGCCGCGATATATTGCGCGGCATTTTCCGTTACGGTTTCCTGTACTGTTTCGTTCGAATAGCAAAGCGCGGTAATCAAAGGTATGTCCCAATGCATTTTTCGCTCGCCGCCGCGCAGAGCCATCGCGTATTGAAATTTTTCCGGCCAAACGCCGGGCGTTTGGTCCCATCCCGTCGCGTCAATTCCGTAACAGTCGCAGGTAAATCCGTGCCCGACGCCGTGGTACATAAGCCCGAGGCTTTTAACCTTGGCAAGTATCTTGCGTGTTATGTCCCTGCTTATTTCCAAATTAAATTCTGATTTTTCTTTGTAATATCGGCTGAAAAAAGCATAGCCTTCGCGGAACTGCATGAAATAACTGTTGAGCCCCATCTTGGGCATCCAGTCGAGCAGGTCGAGCGCGACCTCAAGCGAAACAGAGCCTTCTATGCAGATACCGCGGAAACGGTGCGCGTTTTTTACAGAAACATCCGCATTTATTTCACTCACATTTTTTTTCGGCACGATTTCTCCGCTCGCGCCCGGCCTGGTAAAACCGCAGCCGCATTCGCGCAGTAAATGATACGCCGCAATGAGCGCAGCCCTTTCGTTTGTCGCCGTGATACTGCCGGTTCCGCCCGACGCTTTTATCGTATAGGCATCGTCTTCCGAGGGATCCTGCACGCCAAATGCCTGCGGCTCTATTGCGATCACGATGCTGTGCGCTCGTTCGGTCATCATGTAAATATAATTGTCCAACGCCTGTGCTGCCGTCATTGTTATCCCCCTAAAATATTTTGCTTTTACCTAAACATTTTGTCTGCCTGCTCCACGAGGCGTCTCGCGTCATCTTCGTCCGCAGCCCATGTGCAAATGCAGAGCCCTTCCGGCCGCAACTCCTTTAACAACGGGATCACGTTGTCGTATGCGGCGTAGTGCAGCACGGATTTTTTTGCGGCCTGTATTTTTTTGACGAGCGAAAGCCAGCCGTCCGAACTGCTCGAACCGTCGCCCGCCACCCATTGGATGGCGTCGATTTCGGGAAGGGACAGCAGCATGTCAATGTGAACCTTAGCCGCGAGCGGCCCGTCCAAATGATACAGCCTGTGATCGACCGTGTTCATTATGTCCAGCAAAGGCGGGACGAAAACTTTTTTAAACATCTCAGGCGAAATCATGCAAGAAAAATCGCTGTCGAAACCGAGCGTGCGCTTGGGCGACCAGCAAGAGCAAAAGTTTACCGAACCCTCGAGACCGGTAAGCGGCGAAAGCTCCCACAACACCTCAAACTGCCTGAGCATCGCGTCCGTCACGCATCTTACGCTTTTTATTACCCAATCAATGTCGTCTGTCAAATCGAAAAGCAAATTTTCGGTCCCGCGCAGTATCGAGAGGTTGTCCGCGGCGTGGTTGCCCCACATCGGCATCACAAAATACCGGCGCATGCTCGCCTCGGAAATTTCTTTCGTGTTTAAAACCATTTGCCGCCACCAATAATTATTTTCGTCGAAGACAACGGGCGGATATTTTTTACCGGGCTCGACGGGAACCCTGTGCGCCCAGATTGTATTTTGCATGAAGATCGGCTCGCAGCCCAACGGCACGGCGTGACCCACCGACCATCCGTGTTCAAGCGTTGGGATCGACTCGCCGCCGTAGTGCGTCGTATGCAGTGTGTACAGCATTTTTTTGATCAAATAGTCTGCGCCAAACCATTTGCGTTTCAAATTTTCGCTTTCGTATTTAAAATCTGCGAGTTCTTCGGGAAGCTCGGGTTTTTTTTTCGGACACGTAACCAACAGCAGCGGCCTGTCGTAAACATCGTGCGCCCACCACGCCTCCCAGCGTTTTTTTATCGTATCCCAATCCTCTTTTATGCTGCGGATGTCCACAAGCGTACCCCCTTTACAATTGTTTTTATTATATCCCAAGTGTAATATTAAACAAACCGCACAATTTTTTTTGAACGGACGTTATTAATGAAACCTATTTTTCCTTACTGGCTCAAATATAAAAAGCAAATGCTTTTCGCGTTTTTATTTTTAACTCTCGAATCTATATGCGACCTCGCGCAGCCAACCATCGTTTCATTGATAATAGACGACGGCATAAAAAACAATTCGCTAGAAACAGTCATTAAGATGGGATCGCTCATGTTTTTAGTCGCGGTCTTCGGGGCGGCAAACGCCATAGGCCGCTGCGTGATTTCAAGCAGAACCTCTCAAAATTTCGGCGCCGACATCCGTTCCGGCCTGTATAAAAAAATCTGTTCATTTTCTTTTGCCGCCAGAGGCAAGTATGAAACTGCTTCTCTCGTGACGCGCCTAACCAACGACAGTTCTCAGTTGACCAATTTTACGAACGGAATTATGCGCGTGCTCATCAAGGCACCCATTCTTTTATGCGGCGCTGTTTTTATGGTTCTCTTGCTTAACATAAAACTCGCGCCTGTTTTGCTCGTGATAATCCCGATAATAATCGCGCTTATATATTTCGGAATGAAGGCCGGCTTCCCTTATTTCGAAAAAATGCAAAAAGCCTTGGACAATAACAACGCGGTGATACGCGAATATCTTTCCGGTGTCCGCGTGGTAAAAGCGTACAACACGTTCGATGAAGAAGTCGCTCGTTTCGGCAAAACCAACAAGGAGCTTACCGGAATATCAATCGCCGCAGACCGCGTGATGGGCGCGTTTTCACCTGCGATCGCGCTCACTCTTAATCTTGGCATCGTTGCGGCATTGTGGCTTGCGCGCGGCTGGGTGGCGGAACAGGACATGCAGATAGGGCAAATAGTCGCCTTTATAAATTACATGACGCAGATTCTTTTTTCTTTGAACATAATTTTTAATATCTACCAACAATTTATAAGAGCGCGCGCGTCCGCAGACAGAGTAGGCGCGGTGCTAACTGAACGCGGAGAAGAAAGCGGAGGCGAATGCCGCCTGCCGATCGAAGGCGGCGTCAAGTTCGAAAACGTTTCGTTCGCTTACAACGACCGATCCGCCCCCGCCCTTACGAACGTGAGCTTCGAGCTGAAGCCCGGCGAAACGCTCGGCATAATCGGGTCGACGGGATCCGGCAAGACAACCCTCGCGCATTTGCTGATGCGTTTTTATGATCCCACGGACGGAAAAATTTATGTGGACGGTACAGACGCGCGCGAATACGAAACGGCGTGGCTTAGGAGTCACTTCGCACTCGTTTCGCAGCAGAACATGCTTTTTTACGGCGAAATATCGGAAAACATCAGGATGGGCAACTACAACGCAAGCGACGCGGAAATAAAAAACGCCGCGGCAAACGCGCAGGCGCATGATTTTATTTCAAGTTTTGCAAACGGATACCAATCGATGCTCGGTCAAAAAGGCGTCAACGTGTCCGGGGGACAAAAACAGCGCATAAGCATAGCTCGCGCATTGATAAAAAAATCGAAGCTCTTGATACTGGACGACTGCGTGAGCGCGGTCGACGCCGAAACAGAAGCCCGCATACTGCAGGCCGTACGCAAATTAAAAACGTCACCGGCATGCATCATGATCACGCAAAGGGTTTCGTCGATAATGCGCTTCAACAATATTTTGGTTCTCGACGAAGGACACGCGGTTGGTTTCGGCAGCCATTCGCATTTAATGGAAA
>WRDG01000132.1 GCA_009783525.1 Defluviitaleaceae bacterium
CGGAAGCAAACCTGCTCGCGTTTTGGTTACGCGTAAATTCGATCCCGTCCGCAAAGCGAAAGAATTTTTATCGGAAGTAACGGCAGCGATGGGACTCGAGGTAAAAATAGAAATACATTTAAAAGAACAGAGCCTTTACATTAATTTGCTGGGTTCAAACATGGGTATATTAATAGGTAAACGCGGACAGACACTCGATTCGTTGCAATATTTGACAAATCTCGTGGTAAACCGCTGCAGCGCGCCGGAATACAGCGTCATGCTGGATACGGAAAATTACCGGAGACGGCGCCGTGACACATTGGAAACTTTAGCGTTGGGATTAGCAAAAAAAGTAAGAGCCACGCGAAAAAATGTGGTGTTAGAACCGATGAGCCGTTACGAAAGACATGTGATCCATACTGTATTGCAAAATGAACGCGGTGTAAAAACCTACAGCGAAGGCGTCGAGCCATACCGCAACGTTATTATTTCACCAAAATGATTTTTGGGCAAAACGAAAATATAGCGGCCGTAGCTACGCCGCCCGGAGCGGGCGGTATAGGTATAATCCGTATTTCGGGGAAAGATGCCGAAAAAATATTAAGCAAAATATTTATATGTAATAACAAAACATGGCCGTCGCATATAATGCGTTACGGCCATGTTTATGACCATTTAAACGGACGCTTGCTTGATGAGGCGATGGCGGTTTTTATGAAAGCGCCGCGTTCGTACACAGCTGAGGATGTAGCAGAAATATATTGCCACGGCGGTTCGGTTGTTCTTCGCGGAGTGCTGGAAGCCGTGTACCGCGCCGGAGCGCGTCCCGCAGAACCGGGTGAATTTTCTAAACGCGCGTTTTTAAACGGTCGAATCGATTTATGCCAGGCTGAAGCAGTGGCTTCACTTATAAACGCAAAAACCGAGTTCGGGCGGAGCGTCAGTTTAAATGTAATCGACGGCGCATTGTCCGATACAGTCAAAACATTTCGAAATAATATTTTGGAATGGCTTGCGAGCATTGCTTTGTCTGTCGATTATCCCGAGCATGAAGATGAAGCAAAAAATTTGCGGCAAATATATACAGAAGGAACGCTGCTGCTTGAGAAAATAAAAAAATTAGCGGCGACGGCTGCGGCGGGATCGGCATTGACAGAAGGCGTACGCGCAACTTTAGCGGGCCGCGCAAACGTAGGAAAATCTTCATTGCTTAACGCGATGCTGCGTGAGGAACGCGCTATCGTCACGGAGATTCCGGGCACGACGCGCGACGTTTTGACGGAATCGGTCATAATAAACGGCGTTCCATTTATTTTGTCAGACACGGCTGGCATTAGGGATTCGGAGGATGCTATCGAAAAACTCGGCGTTTTAAAAACACGCGGCAATATAAAAAAATCTTCGTTGATTTTTTTTGTTGCCGACGCATCCGAACCGTTCACCGAAGACGACCGTGCGCTGGCTGAAGAAATATGCATGTTAAAGCAAAACGACGGCAAACGGGTCGTTTTTTTGCTTAACAAAATCGACATTGGCAACCGGTCAGATTTCGTTTCAAATTGTCCGCTTGTTTCGGAATTTGACGCGGTGTTTGAAGTTTCGGCAAAAAACGGAACGGGCTTGGATGCGTTTTACAAAAAAATATCGGACATGTATTTGGAAGGCTTGTCCGCGACGGGTGACGCGGTAATTTTTAACGCAAGGCAGCGGTACTTGATTGATTCGGCGGCCGGTAAACTCGGCAACGCACTGGATCAAATCGATGCAGGCATGACGGAAGATTTGGTTTCGATTGAACTCGACGCGGCTTACAGATTCCTCGGTGAAATTATCGGCGAAGAAACGGGCGAGGATGTAATCGATAAAATTTTTGAAAATTTTTGTTTGGGCAAATAAATAATGACGCGGAAAGGCGCGGGCGTTTTATTTATAAAATTAGCGCGACGCGAATGGCAATTTTGTGGAAAAAAAATTACGGGCAGCGGTGATAGGCGGCGGCCATGCCGGTTGCGAGGCGGCGCTCGCGCTTGCGCGAACCGGCATCGACACGACGCTTTTTGCGATAGATTTGGACAGTATTGCCGCCATGCCGTGCAATCCTTGCATAGGCGGAAGCGCGAAAGGGCATTTGGTGCGCGAAGTCGACGCGCTGGGCGGACAAATGGGAAAAAATATCGACCGTACTTTTATCCAAAGCCGGATGTTAAACACCGCAAAAGGGCCGGCGGTTTATTCGTTGCGAGCGCAGGCGGATAAAAAGCGTTATTCCGAATTGATGAAACATACTTTGGAAACGACGATGTGCTTGACCATAAAACAAAACGAAATAAAGAAAATACAGACTTCATCTCAGCCTCCTCATAATGTAACCGGAGTTATTACAGAATCCGGTTATTTTTTTGCCTTTAACGCGGTTATTGTCTGCAGCGGCACATATATGGAAGCGAGATGTTTATGCGGCGAAACGATTGTTTACAGCGGACCGGGAGGCAGGCGCGCATCAAAGGGTTTGAGCGGATGCATTTTAGATTTGGGTTTTGATCTCATGCGGTTTAAGACAGGCACTCCCGCGCGGATACACCGCGGAAGCGTCGATTTTTCTAAAATGGAAATCCAACCGGGAGATGAAAACGTAGTGCCGTTTTCGTTCGAGACAGATCCGAAAGCAATTTACAGACCGCAGATCCCGTGCTATTTGACATACACAAATGAAAAGACACATGAAATAATACGAAACAACATACACCGTTCGCCGATGTACAGCGGATTGATAGAGGGAGTGGGCACACGTTATTGTCCGTCGATTGAAGACAAGATAGTGAGATTTGCGGACAAGGAGCGGCATCCGGTTTTTATCGAACCCGAAGGCGAGTCGACGGAAGAGCTTTATGTGCAGGGGCTTTCCACTTCGCTGCCGGAAGACATACAGGAAGAGCTGTACCGAACCGTGCCCGGACTCGAAAACTGCGAAATAATGCGCGGCGCCTACGCAATTGAATACGACTGCATAAACGCCGCACAGTTAAAGTTAAGCCTTGAAGCAAAAAAAATACCCGGCCTTTTTTTTGCGGGGCAGGTGAACGGCAGTTCGGGATACGAAGAAGCGGCTGGGCAGGGCATACTCGCGGGCATAAACGCTTCGCTGTATTTGCGCGGGCGTGAAGCACTCGTGATAAAACGTTCCGAGGGTTACATAGGCGTGCTGGCAGACGATTTGGTTACGAAGGGGACGCGGGAGCCGTACAGGATGATGACGTCGCGGGCTGAGTACAGGCTGCTGCTTCGGCAGGACAACGCAGACCTGAGGCTTACGGAATACGGATACGCCGCCGGGCTGATCGGCAGCGAACGATACGAAATGTTTTGTAAAAAACGTGAACATATAGAGCGCGAAACGGAGCGGGTTTGCAAAACGGTGGTGGCGCCTTCGGAAAAAAACGAAAATATTTTAATAAAATACGGAAGCGCGGGCATTTCAAGCGGACATAAACTGTCTGAGCTGATTAAGCGTCCGGAGCTTTCGTACGGCATGCTGGCCGAAGCCGATCCTTCGCGGCCGGAATCTTTTACCGGGACAGATTTTATCGACGAAGCGATTGCAGAGCAAGTGAACACTCAAATTAAATACGAGGGCTACATAAAAATGCAGGTTGCCCAGGCCGAGCAATTTTTAAAAATGGAGCAAAAAAAACTTCCGCCCGATATGGATTATTTGTCCGTAAAAAGTTTGAGGATTGAAGCGAGGCAAAAACTTAACGCGCAGCGGCCGGAAAATATCGGGCAGGCTTCGAGAATAACGGGGGTTTCGCCGGCGGATATTAACGTGCTGCTTGTGATGATGAAGAAGTAAAAATATGAAGATTATGTTAATATCCGAACTGAAAAATTAAACGGAGGCCGCATGAAAAACAAGCGCATAGTAGACCTCAGCCACGAGCTGCTGCCGGGGCAGGAGGAGTATCATTTAAACCTTAAAACGCATTTTACGGACGAGCTTTATCCGCAGTACAAGCGAGACGAAAATGTTTGGTATATTTTGCAGGACATGGAAATGTCTTCGCACTGCGGCACGCATGTAGAGTTTCCGTACCACCATAACAGACACGGAGCGGATGCGGCGCGCTTTCCTCTCGAACGGTTGGTTTGCGACTGCGTTTTGCTTGATTTTAAGCATAAGGCCGACAACGAAGCCGTAACCTTAGACGAATTGATAAAAATCGAAAGCAAAATTGAAAAAGGCGACATGGTGCTGTTTAATTTCGGCAGGGCAAAAAATTACAGGACCGAAAAATCGCACGACAGGCCCTTTATTGCACTTGACGCGATCGACTGGCTGATAAACGAAAAAAATATTTCGCTGATAGGATCCGACGCGTCGGGCATTGAAATTAAAAACGTGCCCAACCAGCCTGTCCATCAAATGCTGATGGACAATGGGGTGCCTATTATAGAATTTGCTGCGAATTTGGATGAATTGAAACAGGAGCGGTTTACGCTGTTTGTATTGGCATTGAGGGTAAGGGGGCTGGATTCGTGTCCCGTCAGGCTTATTGCATTGGAGGACAATAATTGTGATTGCTGAAAAAACGGCTTTGGCATTGTACGAGACGATGCTGACCATCAGGAAGTTTGAAGAAAAACTTTTCGAATTATTTTCCACGAGGGTTATGCCCGGATCAATGCACCAGTACAACGGCGAAGAAGCCGTCGCGGCGGGTGTTTGCGCCTGCCTTAACGAAACGGATTATATAACGAGCACTCACCGCGGGCACGGGCATTGCATAGCGAAAGGCGCGGACATCAACAGAGTTATGGCGGAGATGTTCGCCAAAGCGACCGGCTGCTGCGGCGGCATGGGCGGTTCGATGCACATAGCGGATTTTAGCGTGGGGATGCTCGGGGCAAACGGGATCGTGGGCGGCGGCCTACCCCATGCCGTGGGAGCTGCGCTTTCGTGCAAATATTTTGGCAGCGGGCGGATTGCAGTCGCATTTTTCGGCGACGGCGCGGCAAACGAGGGCGCGTTTCACGAATCGCTTAACCTCGCGGCCGTTTGGAAACTGCCCGTTGTTTTTATATGCGAAAACAATCTGTACGGTTTTTCGACGCATTACAGACGGGTCACGCCTGTTGAGGACATTGCGGTGCGCGCGGCGGGTTACGGCATGGAAGGAACAGTCGCGGACGGAATGGATGCGGAGGATGTGTTCCAAAAAGCCGGTACTGCGGCGGAAAAAGCGCGCGGCGGCGGCGGCCCTTCGCTTATCGAGTGCAAGACATACAGATATATGGGGCATTCGCGTTTTGAAAAGCCGACCTACAGAAGCGAAGACGAATTGAAAATGTGGAAGCTTCACGACCCGATCTCGACATATCCGAAACGGCTGCAGGAAAAATACGGAATAAGCGCGGATGTATTAAACAGCATCGAAAAAAATATATACGAAAAAATTGAAAACGCGGTCAAATTTGCCGAAGAAAGCCCCGGCCCGGAGGCCGGTGACTATAAAAAATTCGTTTTCGCCTGAGGAGGGATCAGATTGGCGTATAAAAAAATAGTCGACGCGCTGCGCGCCGCGCTTATCGAAGAAATGGACGCGGATCCGTCCGTGATACTGATGGGCGAAGACATTGCAGTTTTCGGCGGGGCATACAGGGTAACGGACGGGTTGCTCGAGCGCTACGGCGAAAACCGCGTGCTTGACACCCCCATATCGGAAATTGCGATAGCGGGCGCTGCAATCGGCGCTGCAATGACCGGCCTGCGGCCCGTGGCCGAATTTCAATTCAACGATTTTATGGCGTGCGCAATGGATCAGATTTGCAACCAAGCCGCAAAAATCAGGCTGATGATGGGCGGGCAGGTGACGGTGCCGCTTGTGTTCCGCGCGCCGTACGGCGCGACGGGGCGGGCCGCGCAGCATTCGCAGTCGCTTGAAGCGTGGTTTACGCATACACCCGGTTTGAAAGTTGTCATGCCGTCAACTCCGTACGACGCAAAAGGGCTGTTGAAATCCGCGATCCGCGACGACAACCCGGTAATTTTTTTAGAGCATAAGATGCTGTACGGCGCGGCGTCGCCGGGCGGAAAAGCGAAAACGGCGGTGGACGACCTTGGCGAAACGTTTATGCCTGCGCCGGAAGAACCTTATTTTGTCGAAATAGGAAAAGCGAGCGTTAAACGGGACGGCGGCAGCGTGACTGTTGTCGCGACCGGCCTGATGGTTCACAAGGCGCTAAAAGCGGCGAGCAGTCTTTCTGCGGAGGGGATCGAGTGCGAGGTGATCGATCCGCGCACGGTCGCGCCGCTCGACATGGAAACGATAAAAAAATCCGTAAAAAAGACAGGACGCCTCGTCATTACAACAGAATCTTCGGCGGTTTGCGGAATAGCCGCCGAAATTTCCGCGCGGATGGCGGAGGAGGATGTTTACAGCCTCGACGCGCCCATTATGCGAGTTTGCGCAAAGCACGCGCCGATTCCGTTTGCGCCCACTTGCGAAGCGGACGCGATACCGTCCGAAACGGATATCGCAAATGCGATAAGGGCGATAACATGAGCCGCACATACGGATATATATTCGATTTCGACGGGGTTC
>WRDG01000133.1 GCA_009783525.1 Defluviitaleaceae bacterium
GACAAACACTGAATGTACAATTGTCATTCTGAGCCGCAGGCGAAGAATCTTCAAGACCCTTCGCAAGCTCAGGGAGACAAACACTGAATGTACAATTGTCATTCTGAGCCGCAGGCGAAGAATCTTCAAGACCCTTCGCAAGCTCAGGGTGACAAACATTGAATGTACATGATGGTGTAATGTAATCCGCGGCGCGGACATAATCGTAAACCTCATGCCAGCTCCGGTAGTATTGGTAGTATTGCTTTACCGCGTCAACGCCGCTCAAGTTCGCAAAGTTTTTTAATATATCCGGCTTTCTTGCATACAGCCGGCCTTGCAGTTTGCCGAGCTCATACGCGGCCTTCGCGCACATTTCCACTGTCAAATCGTTTCCGGTCGCGCCCTCCGCGTATTCTGTCCATGCCTGCCATTGATCTTCCGCTTCATTCATTTCCGCATGGAAACATTCGGGCCAGCGCAGCTTGCCGTCAAAAAAATTTTCAAAACCGGATTTATAAAAATCGTATTCGCGCCGCCAAGAGCCGGGGTCGTTGTAACGCTCCCATTTTTTTTGCGTCTTTAATACAACTTTAAACGGCAAGATTTTGCCGCAATCCGTTTTTGCGTCCCCGCTTATGAGCGAGACGTCGCCCACCGTTCCGCCGTGCAGCTTTGAAACGGAAAAATCCTTGACTATTATTTCGGCGCGGAGCATTTTGGTCAAAACATTTATAAGCTTGTCATGTGAAAAATTTACGTCATCTGTTTGCAATTAAAATTCCTTTCGGTTCGGCTTTAGCGCAGCACCCAAAGAGAAACCGTTTCGCCGTTGATGTTCCATTCTTTTTTATAAGCCGCAGCTGGCGCTTCCGCCTGCGAAATATTTTCCGCCAAAATTTCCGACGAGATAAGCGCGGCGTTGCGCTCAAACACGCCCGCAATATTTTCGTTGCCGATATGCCCCGCGCTTATGCGGTCGGTCACTTCAAAGCCCGCTTCTTTGCGCATGGTTTGCAACTTGCTTACGAGCTCGCGCACGAAGCCTTCTTCTATAAGCTCGGGCGTGAGGCGGATGTCGAGCACGACGCCCGCGTCGCGGTCAGTCTGCGCAGAAAACCCTTCTTTGTGGATCGTTTCGGTAAGCACGTCTTCTGCCGCCAAAACGATTTCTTCCCCGTCGATAAAAAACGAATAGTCGCCTTTTTTTAGGCGGCTTGTCACGGCCTCCGCGTGCGCGGCCAAGTGTTCCGCAATTTTTGGTACGAGCTTGCCGTAGCGCGGGCCCAGCGTTTTTAACTGCGGCTTGCATTTGAACGACGAATAAGCGCTCACATCGTCGGTGTGCGTCAATTTTTTTATGTTCAGCTCGTCTAAAATAATTTCGGCGAACTGCGGAGAAAAATCGCCGCCGTTTATTTTTACCAAAATTTCAGGCAGGGGCTGGCGGTTTTTTACGGCCGCCGCGTTTCGCGCGGCGCGTCCCTGCGCGACCACGCGCTGTGCGCGTTCCATGTCCGCTTCGAGCGGCTTGTCTGTCGCGCCTGCGTCTGCCGCAGGATAGTCGCACAGATGGACGCTTGCGGGGGCGTTAGGGTCGATTTTTGCAACAAGGTTTTGATAAATTAATTCCGTCACGAACGGCACGAAGGGCGCGGCAAGCTTTGCGACCGTAACGAGCGTTTCGTGCAGCGTTAAAAAAGCGTCCGCTTTGTCACGCGGCATTCCGGCGCACCAAAAACGTTCGCGGCATCGGCGTACATACCAGTTGCTGAGTTCGTCGGTAAAAACGAGCAGCGCCCGCGAAGGTTCGGTCAGCTCGTATTTTTCCAAACATGAATCGACCTGCTCCGTCAATGTGTTGAGCCGCGACAGTATCCAGCGGTCCATTACGGGCAGGTTTTCGCGCGAAGATTTTTCAAATCCGTACGGATTGAAGCCGTCGATCTCGGCGTAAAGCACGTAAAAAGCGTATGTGTTCCACAGAGTGCCCAAAAACTTGCGGCTCGCTTCCTCTACGACCGTGTCCGCGTATTTGCTTGGCAGCCACGGCGCGGAGTTTACGAAAAAATACCAACGCACGGCGTCCGCGCCGTGCTTTGCGAGCTGCTCCATCGGGTCGATGACATTGCCCAGGTGTTTGCTCATCTTTTGGCCGTCGATGTCCTGCACATGGCCCAGCACGATGCAGTTTTTAAACGGCGAGCGCCCGAATATTATCGTCGATTCCGCCATAAGCGAATAAAACCAGCCGCGGGTTTGGTCGACCGCCTCGGATATAAAATCTGCGGGAAAATTTTGCTCGAACAGATCCGCGTTTTCAAAAGGGTAGTGCCACTGGGCAAACGGCATCGCTCCCGCGTCGAACCAGCAGTCGATCACTTCGGGTACGCGTGTCATTTCGCCGCCGCACTTGGGGCATGCGAGTTTCACTTCGTCGATGTACGGCTTATGAAACTCCAGATCTGACGGCACGCTGCGGCCCATTTCGCGCAGCTCTTTCTCGCTGCCGATGCAGTGCGCGTAACCGCAGGGACATTCCCAAACGGGCAGCGGAGTGCCCCAGTAACGTTCGCGGCTCACGCTCCAGTCGATCACGTTTTCCAAAAAATTTCCGAAGCGTCCGGTCCTTATGTTGTCGGGCAGCCAGTTTACTGTGTTGTTGTTTGCGACGAGAGCATCGCGCATGGCGGTAACCCGTATGAACCACGCTTCTCTCGCGTAATAAATTAGCGGCGTGTCGCAACGCCAGCAGTGCGGGTAATTATGTTCGTAGACGGATTCTTTAAACAGGAGGCCGTCTTTTTTTAACTGCGAAAGTATATGGGGATCGGCTTCTTTTACAGTAAGGCCGTCCCACGCCGCGCCCGTCGCGGTGAACCGTCCCTGTTCGTCCACGAGCTGCACGAACGCGAGGCCGTTTGCCTTGCCCACGCGCGAGTCGTCTTCGCCGAATGCGGGCGCGATATGCACGATGCCCGAACCGTCCGCGAGGGTTACATAGTCGTCCGCCACGATCGCGCAGTACAGGCCGTCCGGAGTTTCGTCACGCGGGAACAGCGGCTCGTATTTTTTTCCGGCAAGGGCCGCGCCCTTAAAAGTTTCGACCGCGCTGCAGCCCGGGAAAATCCCTTCAGCCAAACCGCCCGCCAAAATAAAATATTCGCCGCCGATCAAAACGCGGACATAATCTTCCCGCGCGTTAACGCAAAGCGCGACGTTTGACGGAAGCGTCCAGGGCGTTGTCGTCCACGCGAGGTAATATGTCAAGGGGTCTTCTTTTGAACGGAACTTGACGATTGCGGAAACGTCCTTCACGTCCTTATAACCCTGCGCCACTTCGTGGCTCGACAGCGGCGTCCCGCAGCGCGGGCAATACGGCACGACGCGGTGCCCTTTATATATAAGCCCCTTCTTCCACATTTCAGAAAGCGCCCACCAAACAGATTCGATGTATCCGTTATGGTATGTCACATACGGGTCGTCCATGTCCGCCCAAAAGCCCACGCGCTCGCTCATCTCGCGCCATTGGCCTTCGTAAAGCCAAACGCTCTCTTTGCATTGTTTTATGAACGGCTCGATGCCGTAGCGTTCGATGTCCGGCTTGCCGTTTATCTCAAGCTTTTTTTCGACTTCAAGCTCGACCGGCAGGCCGTGAGTGTCCCAGCCGGCCTTGCGTAAAACATAAAAACCCTTCATGGCCTTGTAGCGCGGGATGCAGTCTTTAACGGCCCGCGTGATTATGTGCCCGATGTGCGGCTTGCCGTTCGCGGTCGGCGGCCCGTCGTAAAACGTGAACACGGGGCCGCCTTTGCGCTGTTCGATGCTTTTGCCGAAAATATTTTTTTCGTTCCAAAAATTTAGTACCTCATGCTCGCGCCCGGCAAAGTCCGGGCCGGTATCGACCTTATCGTACATATTGTTTGCCATTTTCGTTCCGCGCCTTTCCGTTCGGTTTATTTTTCACGATTATCCTCCGCGCACAGAAACTCCGAAGGAATTTCTTCATTTTTGTAAAACCATATCGCGCCGGAACGAGCCGGCTGGCACAGTTCGATTCCGGTTTCCGCCTCTTTGCCCGTAACGGCAAACGTCTCGCCGGTTTCCGCCTGCGTGAACAAATAACGAGCGTCTTTTAAAAGCCCGTGCGGCACAATTTTTATGCAGTCTTCTTTGCTTTGCGGGTTCCTCATGCATTGAAGCGCGCCTTCTCCCGTTTCCGGCCTGTTAAACTGGAACACAGTCCACTTGGAAAAATCTCTGTGGTCGGGGGTGAGCGCGTAGTAGTCGCCGCTTAGCATAAGATCCGCAAATTTTTTCCATATGGGCACGTAAATTTTTGCCCGAGCCTCTGTTTCGGGGTTCTTTTGCATTTCGTTAACCACCGTTACCCAAGAAAGCACGCCCATTCCGTTTATCGCCTTATATCCGTCGTAAGGGGTTTCCGCAGTGGAATCCGAATAGGCGCCGTCCGCGTCCCACGAATTTACGAACCCCCGCGTGTAAGGTATCCATTGGCAAAGCACGCGCCTAAACGCCTGGTTAATGTGGTGCAGGCCGTAGCCGTAGTCCGTTGGGTGCAGAGGCACGGCTCGGCGCATTGTCTCGAGGTCGTTTCTGCGTCCGCCGGAGGAGCAGCTGTCTATCCAAAGGCCGGGTATTTCGTTTAATAAAAAATCCCAGTAAGCAAGGTATGCCTGAACATATTGGTTCTCTAACATACCCTCGCGTCCCGGCCCGCTGTTTTCCGTCCAATAAGCAAGCGGCGGGAAGTTAAAGTCCTGCCTGTAGCAGTTAATCCCGCTCTCTTTTATTAGAGATGACACGGTTTCGCAAAGCCATTTAAAGCAGTCGGGGTCGGTTATGTTAAGCAAATGGTTTGACGAGTCGCCTTGGCATTTTAAAAGCCACTGCGGCCTTTCTGTTTCAAGCCATGTGCCGTTTTGGATCCTTTCCGGCTCGAACCAAACGAGAAACTCCATGCCCGCGTCATGCGCCGCGTCGCCGACTGGCTTGAGGCCGTTCGGGAAACGCGCAGGGTCGGGCTTCCATGTGCCTGTCACCCACCACTCGCTGCCCGGACACGGGTACCAGCCCGCGTCTATCCACCAAAGGTTCGCGCCCGCGCCGCTTTCTTTCACGAATTTTATCGCTTCGAGCTGGTTCTGTTCGTTTGCGAGCGTAAATTCGAGGCCGCCCGCGTTTTCGCACATGGCGATGCGCGGGTCGAGTATCCTGCCGTTTTTGCGCGGCGTGACATGGGCGTTCATGAACCGCCGCCAAACATTAATGCCGCGTGCCTCGTCTCCCGCGAACGCTAACAGCGTCATGCGCGGCGTGCGGAAAGATTCGCCGGGCTTCAAATATGTGTTGGCGGTTTGCTGCCCCGCTGAAAAAATAAAGCCGTCCGCCTTTCCCTCAAACGAAGCCGACCACTGTCCCGGCCATCCGATTGCCGCCGCGAAACCGTAACCTTCGCACAGTATTCTGTAATAAGGAAACGCGCCGTCGCTGGGCCGTCCGCCCGTCGGCGCGTGTTCGAGTTTCGCGCCGTCACGCAAAGCGGTGTATTGCTGCGTGTAGCCGTCCGCGTGATAAAAGTCGCCGTTGCAATGCGCGACTGTAGGCGAGGGCTCGCCGAAAAAGCAGTCGGCGGCCTTAACTGACGAAAGCGGAAGCGAATTGCCGCCGCCCGTATTATTGAACCAAACCGTCCACTCCGCCGCAGGGCAGTCTTTGTATGTAAGGCATTCCGCGTAAAGACACATGTTGTCGTCGAGCTTCCCGATAAAAACCGTTTCGATGATGTTGGCGTCTATAATTCGCCGTGAAGCGGACGAATCAAACGGAAAACCCCTGTATGCAACGCCGCCGTACTCATACGATATCGGAAGGTTTTCCGGATTTGAAAAAAACGGCGCGAAATGTTTGCGCGCCAAATTCATATCGTTGACGTTTATCATTTGAACCATCCTTAATTTTTATTTGTGCTTCGGCAAATATGTCACAAATATTTGTACAAAGCAAGCGCCGGGAACGGCGGCATATTGATTGGAACGGCAAAAGCGCGAATTGAATCGCGTGTTTGACACAACCGCGATTTGTGCTAATATTTTACAAATATTTGTATATAAGGGGCTGGCTTAGTGTCAAAAAATTATGAAGCGCTGCTTGAAGACGTAAATGCGATGGATGCGTTCGACGCGCATACGCATTTGGACGTGGCGCATTTATCCGCGCGCGGATTGCACGATATATTGCTGTATCACATGGTCGTTTCGGATTTATATTCGGCGGGCTGCCCCGACGGCGGCCGTCTGTCCGAGGAGCCTACGGAAAATGAGGCGGCCGATCGTTTGGAACGGGCAGTGCCGTATTTGCCGCTCATCCGCAACACAAGCTGCTGGTGGATGGCAGAAACGATTTTAAAGGAGCTGTACGGCTGGGAAGAACCTATCACTAACGATAACTGGCAAAGGCTGCATGAACATATAAAAAAGACGGGCGGGACGGAATCGTTCGGCCGCGACGTCATGAAAAAAGCGAAAATAAAAAAGACGAACACGGAGCTGTGGCGCGGCCGC
>WRDG01000134.1 GCA_009783525.1 Defluviitaleaceae bacterium
AACTCCGCCAAAAGCCGAAGCGTATTTTCAAGCGCTTCCCGCTCGCGCTTGCGTATGTCCGCAAAATCAAAAAACATCCGCTTGTTTTTTGCGCCAAGCAAAAAAACTTCGCAGATGTTTTTTACAATTTCGTCAAAGGCCGGCAGCAGCGACCAGTATCCTACCGCGATGAGGTCCGCGCCGCCAAACATTTCCGCCAATATTTTTTTGTCCGCGGCCTTTAACAGCGCGTCCCAGTTAAAGCCCATTATCTCCTGCACGTAAGGCAACATAAGCTTGCCGTCCGGGAACTCGTAAATTTGGCTGATGCCCGGCTCGCCCACCGACAAAAGTTTGCCGCCGCTTGCAAATTCCGCAAACACGGAGTCGATCCTGTTTACGCCGAACATCCCGATCATGGATGTCTCTATCCCGAGCCTGCCCGCCGCCTTTCCGGTGTTTGCCGTAAAGCCTCCGTATGTGCGTCGCTTGCGCACTATTTCGTTCGAAAACCCGCCCGAGCCCACCGCCGCCAAATTTTCCGCGAAAACCTTCATGCCGCCGTACAGTTTATAATCCGCGCGGCTCGACCGCGACTCGACTATTTGCCAAACCTCGTCGATGTACCCGTCTATCCCGAACAAAATTTTTTTAGCTTCCGACATTTTCTTCGCCGCCTTTTTTGATAATTTTTTTTACACGCTTTTCAAATTTGGAACGCGGAAGCATCACGAGGTGCGCGCATTTTAAACACCTTATGCGGAAGTCCATGCCTATGCGCAGCACCTCCCACTCGCCGCCGCCGCACGGATGCGGTTTCTTCATTAATACAATGTCGCCCACGGCGTAAGCCACGCGCCAAACCCCCGTACAAATTATTAAAAAATTATATCATTACGTTTTAATAATTGGTAGAATGGCATATCAACCCGTAAGGAGGCTTGCATGGTTCATGTATTAAACGCAATACCGGTTACGGCGACGCTCGCGCAGGCGCTCGACGCCCTCCGCGTAACGGAGCCCGAGGACGTCGCCTTCGCAGCGGATCTGTTTAAAAAATCATGCGACATAGCGCGGCCAAAGGCGCTGTACCGCGAAGTGTTCGTGGAAGATACCGACGGCGGCCGCGTAGAAATAAGCGGCGTAATTTTTAACAGCCGCGTGCTAGCGGCAGCGCTCTCTAAAGCCCACCGCCTTTTCGCCTACGTTTGCACCTGCGGCATCGAAGTGGACGATTGGTCGCACAAGGAGCCCGACCCCGTTGCGGCGGTTTGGATCGACATGTTCAAGCAAATGTTCGTGGTGGACGCCGCAATGTATTTGCGGAACCATTTGACGCAAACCTACGGCTTCACCAACATCTCATCGATAAACCCCGGTTCCGGCGACATAGAAAACTGGCCCATAAGCCAGCAGTCGGAGCTTTTTTTATTGATAGGCGGCGTTAAGGAACAAATAGGCGTGACATTGACGGACAGCTATCTGATGATACCCACAAAATCTACGTCGGGGCTTTACTTCCCGTCCGAAACCGAGTTTGTAAACTGCGCGCTCTGCAGCAGAGAAGTGTGCGAAAACCGCCGCGCCCCTTATGACATGGAACTGCACGCGCAGGCGCTCGGCGGTAAAAAATAAATCCCGTTAAGGAGGAAAACGCTTGCGGCACCTGTTGGATCCGACCGACTTTTCCATCAACGAAACCGGCGAGCTCATCCGCCGCGCGGAAGAGATAATCGCCAACCCCTCGGCTGTGGCGGACGCCTGCCGCGGTAAAATTCTTGCGACATTATTTTTTGAGCCGAGCACGCGCACGCGCCTCAGCTTCGAATCCGCCATGATTTCGATGGGCGGGCACGTGATAGGCTTCGCGGGGGCGGAGCTCAGTTCCGCCGCAAAGGGCGAAAGCGTGGCGGACACCATCCGCATGGTTTCGTGCTACGCGGATATCTGCGTCATGCGCCATCCAAAAGAGGGCGCGG
Source organism: Defluviitaleaceae bacterium (assembly GCA_009783525.1). Taxonomy (GTDB): domain Bacteria; phylum Bacillota; class Clostridia; order Lachnospirales; family WQUN01; genus WRDG01. The sequence goes on from WRDG01000134.1 coordinate 1,959, forward strand.
CGCTCGTCGCCGCAAAAAATTCTTCCATTCCGGTCATAAACGCGGGCGACGGCGGCCACCAGCACCCGTCCCAAACGCTGACCGACCTCATGACAATCCACTCGTTAAAAAAAAGGCTTAACGGCCTCACGGTCGGCTTCTGCGGCGATTTAAAATTTGGGCGCACCGTACACTCGCTGTTCCGCGCATTAACCCTCTACCCGGACAACCGGTTTATTTTGGTTTCGCCGCGCGAGCTGCAGATGCCGGAGTATGTCTACCGCGCAGACAGCCGCGCCATCGCCTGCGTCGAGTTCGGCAACCTCGAGGATGTCATCGGCAAGATGGACATTCTTTACATGACCCGCGTGCAGCGCGAACGCTTCTTTAACGAAGCGGACTATGTCCGTTTAAAGGACAGCTACATCCTCACCAAAGAAAAGCTCGACCACGCCAAGCCCGACCTCGCCGTGCTGCACCCTCTCCCCCGTGTAAACGAGATTGCGGTCGAGGTTGACAAGGACGACCGCGCAAAATATTTCGAACAGGCGCGCAACGGAAAATTTATCCGCATGGCGTTGATAGAAAAGCTGCTCAAACCGGAAACGGAGGCATAAAATGCTTAGCATCGACAGCATCACGCACGGCGTCGTACTTGACCACATCGCCGCGGGCAGGGGCATGAGCATATTCCATCTGCTCAAGCTCGACGAGGTGGACAGCACCGTCGCAATCATAAAAAACGTCAAGAGCGGCAGGCTCGGCCGCAAGGACATGATTAAAATAGAAGACCGCTTCGACCTCGACCTCGACGCGCTTGGCTACATCGACGCCAACATCACCGTGAACATAATTGAAGACGGCCAAATAAAAAAGAAGCACAACCTCTCGCTCCCCTCCCGCCTAACCAATGTGATCATCTGCAAAAATCCGCGGTGCATCACATCCGCCGAACAGGGGCTCGAGCATGAGTTTGTGCTTTTTGACAAAGAAAATAAAATTTACCGCTGCCTGTACTGCGAGCAGGAAAACGGCTGATCAATAAAGTCTGCTGAACGTGTTTGCGTTGTGGAAAAACCCGTCCGCCTTGCTTATTTCGCCGGCCGCGGCCGCGGCGATCTCCTCCATGTATTTTTTGAACGTTTCGATTGCGAGGGCGAGTTCCTCGTCATGAAATTTAACGAGCGACGAAACGGAAATTTCGCTCTTGATCAAAATGTCGCGCGAGGCCGTGTTGTCCGCGGTAAGCACGCGCAGCTCGATCGGGTTTGAAAATTTCGAATGGATCGCCATTATATTTTTGTTTAAAACTTCCGGGTCGGTGCTCTCTTCATTGATGTTCTTTATTTTTGCCATAAACTCGTAAATCAAAATCCCATCCCCTTTATTTAACTAACGTAAAAAAATCTGCTCATGCAAAAAATTTTTGCTCTGTAAAAAAATTTTGCTCTGTAAAAAAATTTAACTCTGAAAAAAAATCTGCTCATGCAAAAAATTTTTGCTCTGAAAAAAAATTTATGCTCTGTATAAAAATTTTGCTCCGGTAAAAAAATTACGCGCAAATAATATCACAGCGCGGCTTTGCATAAAAGCCGGCGCTTTTTTTAATATATATAAAATTTTTGTAAATTTTTTTATTTCTATTGTGTTAATGAAAATGTTTGGTATAATTGTACATATATAAAGGCGACAATTAAATTTTTAAGCGCATTAATTGCAGGAAGGCGGCGCATGCTTGGCAAAATCAGCTCCGGCAAAAAAAATATGCATAACAACCTTCGGCGGCTTTAATATAAACTACGGCGAAAAAAACCTGTCGGACATCCCCACCCGGCGCAGCAAAATGTGGCTCGTTTTAAAATATCTCATAACAAACCACAAGCGCACCGTGCCTGCGGAAGATCTTATAAACATACTCTGGCAGGAAGAGGACTGCCCGGATCCGTCGGGTTCACTGCAAAAAATTATTTACCGCCTCCGCAAAGCCCTTACAGAATTTTACGGGGACGCCAAGCTCCAGTGCATCAACCTCCACCAGGGCCGCTACTCCTGGAAGCCCACTGCGGATTTCGAAATAGACACGGTCCGCTTCGAGGCCCTTGTGTCGGAGGCGCGAACCCCAAGCAAAGCGGAAAACGAGCGCACCGCCCTCTACTTAAAAGCAATCGCCCTGTACAACGGCGACTTTCTGCGGGGCGAAAGCAACGACCCGTGGCTCACCAACTTCGTAAACTACTACAAGCGCCTCTACTTCAACTCCGTTTACGAGCTCGCGGATCTTTACGAAAGCCGGTCCATGTACGAAGAAGCGGTTAGCGTGTACAACGAGGCCTTCAAAGTCGAGCCCCACGAGGAGTCCTTTTACGAAAGGCAAATCCGGCTGCTCATAGACCTGGGCGAATACGTGCGCGCCAAGCAGCAGTACAACCGCATCGAGCATATTTTAAAAGACGAGTTTGACGCAAAACCCGGCATAAACCTCGAAAACCTGCTGCACGAAATGAGCCGCGACAACGAGCGCCAAGCCGCCCAAGCGCAAGATTTTACAGATTTAAACGACATCAAACACCAGTTCGAAAACATATCGGAACGCAAAACCGCCATATTTTGTGGGCCCGAAACGTTCAAGCGGATATACGCCTACGACAGGTACCTCGACGAGCGCATGCAGTTCCCCGTTTTTTTGGTGATGCTCTCCATACAGAGCCCCTCACTTGAAAAAGGCGCGGCAAAAATGCGCCCCATGATGAAAACCCTGCGCCATATCGTCCTTCAAACACTGAGGCAATGCGATATTGTATGTCAGTTTTCGTCCAACCAATTCCTGTTGATGCTTACCGCAACAAACGACAAAAATAAGATGGCGCCGCTTGTCCGTATCCAAAAATTGTTCGAAAAAGAGGCGATTGCGGACGGTTCCAAGCTGCACATGCAGGCAACAGCTATGAGGGAGCACATTAACGTTTGATTAAAAATGCGTTAATACAAATTAATTTTGTATTGCAATGCATATTTTGAGTTAGCGGTATATTAGCGTCCCTTTAGTGAGTTAAAATGTCCGCATGTAGGGTTGCTAAATTATTTGTCGCCCAAGGGTAATAGCTCGCTCCTTAGATGCTGTCTAAGTTTAAAACAGCCGTAAGGATCAGCTGCAGAAAGGAGATGACCACCAAAAACCGGGCCGTGTTAAACGCAATGTGAAGCGCCTCCACTTCAAAAAAAAAGGAGGCTGAAAACGGAGAACCCCTACTCCATACAAAAGAGGCTGAAAACAGGAGAACCCCTACTCCCAGAACCAAAAGAGGCTGAAAACAAGAGAACCCCAACTCTCAAAACAAAAAAGAGGCCGTTTAACCCGCTGAACGTAATCACGCGGTACATAACGGAGCAGACGCTGCTCTAATCTATTTTGGAGGTTTTCGGTAATGAAAAAGTTTTTAGCATTTATGTTAGTGTTCACGCTGCTTCTTTCGCTTGTAGTACCGGCGATGGCATCGGCAAAAGTGACCGCTACGGCTTCCGTAAAAGGTAACGACGTAACCATCGTTGTTACAGAGGAAAACGGCGATAAAATCACCCAAATAATTCCAAACGGCTTCGTCAAAAGCGGCGCAGCCACATTTGACGTTGGCGTCTACAAAGTCAAAGTCGAATTCACCGGCAACGGCGTAAAAAACGTAACGGTCGTAGTTACACCGCCGCTTTCACCCGCACCGCCGGCAGCCGGTCTGCCCAACAACGGCGGCAGCAGCGGACAGGACAACCTGTTTGGCGGAGTTACCCTCAAGCAGTACAACAACGCCAACTTCCATTGCAACGCAAGCGGAAACGGCAGAGTTTGGACAACACTTGGCAAAAACGTAACGCAAAAACTTAACGCCCCGCTTCATTTTGTAGCCAACACCGGCCAGCCGGTAAGCAACCAGGCAAACAAGCAAACCGCCTGGCACCTTGTCCACGAAAAAGTGTACATCTGCGAAGAATGCGGCAGCGCGGAATGGGTAACATTCAGCAATAACAGCGGCCTTCCGGACGGCGGCAACGTCCAAATGAACCATCCCGGCGAAGACATCGAAATATTAAAGGTATGGCTCGACGCGGAAGGCAACGTAATAAGCAGCAAAAACCTGTCGGCTAAGTTCTCCATCACCTGGACCGGCGCAGACAACAAAGCAAGAGAAATGAAAAACGTAGGCCCGGGCAAATATTGGTTCCCGACCGATTTGATCGAAAACATCGTAGTTAAAGAGACCAGCGTCACCAAAAACTACACCTTGATCAACATCGAAGGCAGGAATGTGGTCGGAGTTATCTCGGGACAGCTTGCAGACGGCAAAATTTCTTTTACCAACAAAGAAGATCCGTACGCACTTGTTAAAAAGTTTTGGGATCTTGGCGACGATAAGCCTATAAAAGAAGGCGGCAGCGTTAAAGTTACAACTGACGATAAAGGCTTTGGAACGGTTACAACAACCGTAACCGCCCGGTTTGACATTTACACCCTCGGCGTATGCGATACTGAATGTGAAGAAGACTGCGAATTAAT
>WRDG01000135.1 GCA_009783525.1 Defluviitaleaceae bacterium
CGCTCTAAAATATCCGTATTCGCCGTTTTTTCTTTGCGCGCGGTATTCGACGTCGTACGGCGCGTTTGCCGCCGCGTCGTTAATATGCTCCACGAACGAGGCGATAATTTTTGAAACGTCCGCCGGGTGCAGGCGCGTTATCAAGCTGCCGAAAATATTCGGAAAATCGATCTCGTTTTTATATCCCAGCATTTTTCTAAATTCGTCGGACCAGGCAATTTCGTTGCTGGGGTTTACCGGGTCGTCCCTTTTTATATACATGTCCCAAAGCCCGATTTTAGTTGCCTTGACCATCAGGTTAAGCTTAAGCAGTTGATATTCGTTGTGCCTTAGCGAATCCTGCAGCCGGTTTTGGTTTTCGGACAGCTCTTTTGTTCTTTTTTCGACCAGCGACTCGAGTTTTTTTCCTTCTTTCCGCTTGCGGATGAGCTGCATGAACATAAACAAAAATCCGAGCAGGAGCGCGCCGCCCGCTATCACGAACAATATGCGGTCCTGCGCGAGCTGCACACGGTAATCGTACGTGCGTCTCATCCAGCGGCCCGAAATGCCGTTTATATCCACAAGCCGCATGGCTTTTGTCATGATCGCGCTTAAATTTTCTTCTTCGTAACCGAACCCGAATGTGGAGTCAAAATAATATTCGAAAACGAAATTGGCCTTATATCCAACGAGCTCGCGGTAGTTTGTCATAATGAGCAACTGATGCTCGCTCGTCATCACCATGTCAACTTCGCCGCGCTCAAGCGCGTTAAGCGCTTCGGTCGTGTTTGGGTATTCGACAATGGCCCTGTGGTTTGGAAACCACTGCTTGAACAGTATGCTGTGCCCGGTATTTTTGCTGAGGCCGGTTTTTACATACAGTATTTCGTTTGCTTCTATGTCGTGATGCTCCGTCTTCGAAATAAGTATCAGGTGGCTTTGAAAAAAAGACACTCCCGCCCAGCGGTAATTGCCGATGCGGTCTTCGGACGGGATAAGCTCGGTTATCATTGCGACCTCGCCGTCGTCGAGCATTTGCAAAAGCTCGGGCCAATGGGTCAACTCGTCGTTTGCGCGCAAAAAAACGAGCCCCGTCAATTTTTCGAGCTCGTTAATTACGTCATGCGCTATGCCTTCAAATTTTCGCGTCCTGTCGTTAAAAAAACTAACCGGATAATTCGCAATCTCGGCTCCGTAATTTATTACGGGGTTTTTTGCGATGTAGTCTCTTTCTTCGTCGGTCAGCAGCAAACGGAATTTTTGCCTCGTGTATTCGAAGTGACCCCGGTTGTAAATTTCCGTCAGATAATTGATCGCGCCGTTGTCCAGCGCTTTTTGGAAAATGTCGATGATTATTTTTAATTCTTGGTTTTGGGTGGTCAAAGAGACGGGGCTGTAAATTATCGGGAAAAACGTCCCGACCTCGACCTCGCCGAAAAAATCGAACGCGGCCTCCGCCGTGCTCTCCTCAAAAAAAGCGTCGATCGTTCCGTTTAGCAGCATCTCGTACGCTTCGCGGTGGTCGTCCGCGAAAAATTCTTCAAAACTTTTTTTCTCGTGCAGACGCACGTCCTCGATTGTGGTGGCGCCGACTAAAAAACCGTAGCGCAGGTCGCGCCTGTTCGCTATTTCCTGCAGCGACAAAGATTTGTCTGTCCGTATATAAATAATTCTTCGCTGAACTATGTCGTCGGTCATTAGGTATTTTTTCCGGCGCTCCTCGTTTGCCGTGAGCTCGCCCGTAAAATCGATCGAACCGTTTTCGAGCCCGTCGATCAGTTCGTCCCATTCGACGATGCGCGGAATAAAAGGTATTTCGAAAAGCTGCGACAGCCACTCGCAAAAAAGAGCGGTAAACCCGTTTACCGTCCCGTCCTGTTCGCAGAACGCTTCGGTACTGTAATTTACCGCATAGACAAACGATTCATTTTTATCGCGCAGTTCGCGCACCGCGGCGAGATCCGCTTCGGTAACGCCCGGTATTTCCGAAACGGACGAAAAAACCGGCGCGCCGCTTTCGGCATGGCCGATACCCTCGCAGCCCGCGTATCCCGGAACGAATAATACAACGGCGGCTATAAGCGAAACGATACGTTTCCGCAAGCTGTGTGGCATTTATTATACCTCGCTTACCACATATCTGTTCCTGCCCGATTCTTTTGCCTTGTACAGCGCTTGGTCGGCCTTTTCAATAAAATCCTTGGGCATCATGTCAGCTTCGGGTATCATCGAATTTATGCCGATGCTTACGGTAATTTTTGTTATAAGGTCGTCGCTTCCGGGAATCGTTGCCGCTTCGACGTTTTTGCGAACCCTTTCCGCCACCACGACTGCGCCCTCTGTGTCGGTACCCGGCAAAAGAATAACAAACTCTTCGCCGCCCCAGCGGGCGGCAAAATCGATAGGCCGCAGCAGAGTTTGCGACGCAACATCCGCAAATGTTTTTAAAGCCATGTCTCCCTGCTGGTGACCGTATGTATCGTTGTATGTTTTAAATTTATCGATGTCCATAAGCAAAATGCTTATCGGATTGCGTTCCCTGACCGATCTGCCCCATTCCGCGCTTAACCTTTCTTCAAATCCGCGGCGGTTGGATATTTTCGTAAGCGGGTCTATAAGTCCGATGCGTTCTATCGTGCGCATTTGGTCTACGATTTTTATGTGGGTGTTGACTCTTGCTTTGACTATCGCTTTGTTGAACGGCTTTGCGATGTAATCGACCGCCCCCAAAAAAAATCCCTTTTCCTCGTCTTCGGCGCTGGTCATGCCCGTTATGAAGATAACCGGAATTTTATCGGTCGCATCGGACGATTTAAGGGTTTTTATAACTTCGAAACCGGTTATGTCCGGCATCAGCACATCAAGCAAGATCAAGTCGGGTTTATGTTCTTTAGCGAGCTCGAGCGCGCGCGTCCCGTTCCTCGAAATAAGTAGATTGTACATGGGAGACAATATGCTGCCCAAAATTTCGACGTTCATTTTTTCGTCGTCCGTAATTAAAATTGTAAATTCCTTTTTCACGTCGGCCATAGATATAACTCCTCTGTATGATTTTCAATAACTTTGTATACATGGGTACAAAATTAGTGTCAAGAATTATTTATTTGCTGCGAATACTCTCACGGTTTCGATTATTTCTTCAAAATCGCTGTGAAGCATTTTTTCGGAAATATCGTTTAACAATTCTTTGATGTTCGACGGCCAGCTCATTTTTATAAGCCCGTTTAAAACGTCGTCCGCGGCGGTTTCGTCAAAATTTTCGCAAGATTTTGCAATGGCGTTAAGTTTTTCTGCAAGGACCGCTTTTGCTTCTTCCGATAAACTCTCGCACTCCCCGCCGCTTTTTTGTTCCAAACCATCCACCAGCTCTTGGAGCGAATTTAAAAACGGAGGAGTTTCGTTTGCGATAAACCCGGTGCTGTTGTCCCGGCCCAGTTGTTCAAGCTTGAACGCAGCCGAAGAAAGGTCGAGCCTTCCTATGCTCGCAAGCGCGCTTTTTATGCCGTGCGTCTTAATTATATACATCCGCATGTCCTCGTCCGAATACGGAGGACCTTTGGCGGTAAATTCGCGCAGGAAAACAATCGTCTTGTTGGCGTCCCGCAAAAAAACCTCCGCAAATTTTTTATCGGTCGCCGTCCGAGCCTGATCCGCTTTTTGTTTTTCGGTTTTACCGCTCGTTTTGGTTAGTGCCTCATGCTGATAAACGTCCCTTATGTGCTTGTTTAAAACGGCGTTCATTTGCCTGATGTCAATAGGCTTAGAAATAAAGTCGTCAAAGCCGTTGCCTAAAAATATTTCCGCCTGCCCCGCAACGGCGTTTGCCGTAAGCGCGACTATCGGTTTGTTGTAGCCCGTTTCTCTTATTTTTTTAGTTGTCTCAATGCCGTCCATCTTTGGCATCATATGATCAATAAAAATGATGTCGTACACTTTACCGCCCGCTATTTTAGCTATTGCGGCAAAACCGCTGTCCGCCGAGTCGATTGACAGCTCGTACGGCACAAGCAGACCTTTGGCGACAAAAATATTTGTTTCTACGTCGTCCACAATAAGCACGCTGCCGTACGGCATCGGGTCGCGGGTGATCTGCATGCGTTTCATTTGCGCCCTGCTGCTGGTTCGGAACTTGTGCAGGTTGTCCGCCATTTCCCTGCCCAGCTTGCCGGAATCCACTTTGCCCTGCGGTAAATTAACCGTAAATGTGGAACCCTTGCCCGGTTCGCTCGCTATTTCAATTTCGCCGTTCATCATTTGGATAAGGTTCCGCGTTATGCTCATGCCGAGCCCGGTTCCTTCCGTCGAACGGTTGGCTTCGTGATTGAAACGGGAGTATTCGTCAAACAGTTTGTCCACTTGCTCTTTTGTCATGCCCTGACCCGTATCGCTGACGCTGACCGACAAAATGACAATATCATCGTCCGCGGCGTCTTTAACGGATATTTTCATGACGACCTTGCCGGCGGACGTATACTTGAACGCATTCGAAAGTATGTTGTTTAAAATTTGCTTGACCCTCAGCTCGTCGCCTATAAAATCCGCCGGAATATCTTCGTCTATCTCAAGCTCGAACTCGATCGGTTTGCTGCCTATCCGCATCATGTTAAGCTGCGCCGTGTCGCTCACGAGGCTCGCCGTTTCATACCGCGAGCTGACAAGCTCGAGCTTGCCCGCTTCAATTTTTGAAAGGTCCAATATGTCGTTGATAATACCGAGCAGCATGTCTCCCGATATATAGATTTTTTCCAACCCTTCTCTGAGATCCTGGTCGAGGTTTTCATTTTGCAGCTGGATTTCGGTTATCCCGAGTATCGCATTCATGGGCGTTCGTATTTCATGAGACATTATCGCCAAAAACGAAGACTTCGCTTTGTTCGCGCTTTGCGCGGCCTCTTCCATTGCTTTGCGTTCGGTGATATCGCGCGCGGTTCCCATTATGCCGAGTATTCTGTCGTTTAAAAGAAGCGGCACCTTGTTTGTTTCAAACAGCCGCAGTTGTCCGTCATGGGACGGCACCAGCTCTTCGTAAGTGAACACCTTTTTTTCTGAAATAACAGCAATGTCCATTTCTCTCGACTCGCGGGCTGCTTTGGACGGTATACCGAGTCCGCTTTCGTCGTCTTTGCCTATGAGCTCGTCTTCGTTTATTCCGAAATATTTAAGAAGGCTTTTATTGCATCGTGTGTAATTGAAATTCAAGTCTTTGCAAAAGATCAAATCGGGAACCGAATCGAACATCGTTTGCAGCAATGACTTTTCCGTTTCGAGGTCGAGCAGAAGTTTTTTTGTTTCGGTTATGTCCATCAGCGCGCCCACAACACGGACCGCGCAGCCCTCTTTATCTCGTATCGTTTCGCCGGTGGCGTGAAAATAAGCGATGCCGCCGTCCTTTTTTATCATGCGGAACTCGGTGTCAAACGGCGTCATGCCGGTCCTGTCGTTTATGTGGCCGGTAAACGCGGCGATTACGTTTTCGCTTTCGTCCGGATGCAGCAGGCTGCTCCAGCTTTTCAACACGTTCGGAAAATCTTTTTTGCCGGAAAAACCAAGCATCGTCCTAAACTCGTCCGAATAAACTACTTTATTTTCGTTCGTAAGCGTTGCGTCTTTATCGAGCTCCATGTCCCACAGCGCGATTTTGGTTGCCTTTACCACCAAGTTAAGTTTGGCGAGCTGATAACGGGTTTGCGCGGCCTGTGTGTTGCGGTTTATTGCATTTACTATCATCAAGCCCGTGGAATTTAACAAATTTATTTCATTTTCTGAAAAATAGCGTTTTTTTACACAGTCGCCCACGCAGAAAACACCCCAAAATTGCTCCCTGTAGTAAAGCGGAATCGTAATCGTGGACGTCAGGCCGAACGGCGTAAGCAGCTCCCTGTCTTCTTGCGGTAGCTCCGCGACCGGGCCGTTTACATATTCGCCCTTCATGAACTGGTGTATCCATCTGCCGCTGTAAGGCACCGGAGTCCCTATAGGAATGTTCGGCGCTTTTTTTCCGTCTTCCGAAAGCCATTTATACAGCAGCACGAAATGCAGCTGCCCGTTTATCATTTCATTCGGCCAAACCTGAACGCAGTCCGCTTCGAGGCACTGCCCGATCAATTCCATCCCGCGTATGAGCGTTTCGTCAAACGTGTCTTCGTTGCTTGCCGCAAGTAGAACCTCCGCCAAGCGGTTGGTCACGTTGAGCAGCCTGTCCTTTTTTTCTATTTCGATCATCATATTTTTATGGTCGCGTATGTCCCTGCAGTATCCCGCAACGAGGCGGCCGTGCTTGTGTTCGACCGGAACGAGAGTCATTTCGACCGGAACGGGCTCGCCTTCCAACGTGCAGCGCATCCATTCGAAACGCTGATAACCGAATATATATGCGTTGTTTATATATTCTTTGA
>WRDG01000136.1 GCA_009783525.1 Defluviitaleaceae bacterium
AGGGAAGTGTGACGCTCAAGCATGCTTCCGGCGAACTGACAGGCGCGGATATTTTACCGCAGGTCGCATACGTGCCGCCGGACGATTATTTATTTTCCGGCACGGTCGCGGAAAACATAATCATGGCGGAAGACGCGCCCCGCGCGGACGATATTAAAGCGGCCGCCGCAAGCGCGAACATACTCGATTTTATCGAAGGCTGCCCGCAGGGTTTCGACACGCTAATGGGCGAAAGCGGCGGCACCGTTTCAAGCGGGCAGGCGCAGCGCATCGCCATAGCCCGCGCGATATACAAGCGCTCGCCCGTTATTGTTTTCGACGAGCCCACCGCAAACCTGGACGCGGCGTCTGTTGAAGCGTTTAAAAACGCGGCGCGAAGGCTCGCGGCAGAAAAAATTTGCATTGTGGTAACCCACGACGCGGAAACGAAAGCCGTTTGCGACGATGTGTATGTTATAGAAAACGGGCGGTTAAAAGCGCAGGCTAAGTAGCCGTAAACGTGTAAATAAAAAGCCCGTCCGCATAATTTTTAGCGGACGGGCTTTTTTGCGTTTTATTCTGCGGCCGTTCTAAACGGAACTTCAGCTACGCTTTTTATGCTTCGCTGCGCTTTTCCAATCACGTTTTCGCTTTTGCAAACGATTTTACCCATCAGCACTTTAAAGCCGGGTTTAAAAACCGCTTCGGGAACCGTTCTGCCGTTGCACCTGCACAGCGCCTCCCAAGCCTTGGCGTAGTCTTCGCTTTCCCGTTTAATAAACGAAAAAATGCCGAACGCCATTACAGAGCGGTAATCGTGGTTCGATTTATCGTAGTCGTTATACACCCGGTCTAAAAACCTGTGGCAGGTTACGCAAACCTTCGGGTTTTTTTCGACCAAGCCGTTTTTATACCCGGCAACCGCGTGGTGCGTATAAAAAATCAAGTCGTCTTCAAATTGATAGCCGAAGTTCACCGGCAGCACATAGGGGTATTCGTCGTCAAAAAATCCGATTGAAATCACGTCGCACATATCAAGCATAGCCGTCAAAATTTTTTTATCGCGGATTTCTCTGTCCGCATGATACATAGCCGTCGCATCCTTTACGCTTTTTTTTAGCAGCCGCCATTTTTTCTGCCCGGCGGCGCTTCGGATTTAAAACTGCGTCCCGTTTTATTCCGTGGCTCAGGAACTCCGAAGGAGTTCCTTCCTTTGCGTTTATTTTTTTACCGAATACTTTCCACTTTCTGACAGATGCAGCAGGCAGTCGCTTGGCAGGCGGTTGTTTAATGCGCGCCAAACATTCGGGCCGTCGCTTCTTTCGTAGTACAAGTTTGCTTCTTGCGGGCTTGTGCCGCCCCTTATTTTTCTTTGGATAAGCCTGTTTTTTAACATAGGCTCTTCTGCCGAAATAAATATGCTGTAGCCGCAAAGCGGCTGCAGGCCGCGCCAGCCGTCTTCGTCCAACAGCAGCCAGTTCCCTTCGATAAGCACTATGCCGCTTTTAGCCTGTACGGCGTCCGGCACCACGTCGTGAAGGTTTCTGTCGTAAGCCGGCCATAAAATGTCGCGTGTCTGCATCCGCTTTATTGCATCGGTCAGCTCGCAGAGGTCGAAAGATTCCGGGCTGCCCTTTATATCCCGCAGCAACACGTTTTTACCGTTTTTATTTATAAAATGGCTGTCTAAATATTTTTGCGGGTAGTGGAAACCGTCCATCCCTACGGACTGGATTGTTTCGCCGCCCGCCTGCCGGCCGAGGTGCGATAAAAAAAGCGAAAGCGTGGTTTTACCCGCGCCCGGCGGGGCGGCAAGAAAAACTATCAGCTTATCGCTTTTCGTTTGCTTCAATTCAAACAGCGTTTTTATAAGCGGCAAAAATATTTCGTCTGCGTCTTCTTTAAAGTATCGGGCCTTCATGTCAAACCCGTTGGCGGATACATCAATTTCAACAAAGTCAAGCATGTCCGCTTTTTTACCGCTCGCGCCGCGCACCAAAAAAAAACGCCCGCGCCTTTCCGTTTTTTTTGTATTCGCGCTTTTGCAACGCGCATAACGTGATATTTATTTTGCTTCGGCGTCCAGCGACACGAAAAATTTATAAAACGGCATCAAAAACAAACAGCCGCTTACAAGCCTGTCGGCAAGCCCGCGTGAATACAGTTCATCGCCGTTTTGCTGATTATGTGCAAGCGAAACCGATTTTTTATTATACCAAGCGGACGAAGAGCCGTCGGCGTTTGCACAGCCCGGCGCATTTTGCGACTGTTGGATTTTTTTGCGGCTGTACTCTTCGCCGTCAAGAACAAACTCGGTTTGATCTTTTAAGGGCGCCGTAAATTTTTCAAACTCCTTCGGATTGCTGTCTATGCGCGCGCGCAGCTTAGCCATCGTTTCGGCCTTCGCCTGATAAAAGCCTAACCCGTAGCTCCAGGCCTTTGGCGCAAGCTCGAACCAAAAAACCGGCTCACTCTGCCAATGCTCGGCCGGCGCTTCGACGGTAAACCACATGTTGCATCTGTAAGGCTCGCCGCCGCGCACACGCCTTGCGTCTTTATAAATACGCGAAACCTTGCAAATTAACGCAAAGCCGTTTTTGCCGGCATCCGCCGCAAGCCGCTCGTGTACTTCTTTCGCAAGTTCCTTCATCGGGTTTTGAAAATACTGTATAAATTTAAGCTTGTTTTCTTCAAACCACATCTTGTTGTTGTTAAGGCTAAGGTTCCACATAAAATCGATCGTTTCGGGGGTAAACCCGTCAAACATATAATCAGCCTCTTTTAATTATTACTCCGGCAATTAATTGCACACCAACGGTTCTGCGTTTCGTAAAATCCCCTGCCGCCGAAATTTTTTTTTGCGAAAAATTAATTAATCATTTAATACGCAGCGACGTTTAATCTTTCCGGCGCAGCAGCTTGATACCTATAAGTGAAAGCGCAAGCACACCGCCCGCTATCGCCGCAATTTTAAGCGCCTTTTTCTTTTGCGCGTCGTTCGGCGACAGAGTCAAGCTGTTTTTTTCGAAGTCGACGGCAAAGTTCATGTCCTTGATGTTTGCGTAGTGTTCGGTTCGCTTAAAAGCGGCGATGCTTTCGCATTTGTCCATTGCGGATACAGCCGCGAATATCTTGCCTGCGATGGGAATGCGGGCCATCTTTAAAAATGCTTTTTTAACCTGCTTCATTTTATCCTGCTCAAAAAATTGCAATAATTTTTCTTCCTGTTCGGTGTTTTCGACCGCGTCGCAGTATTGCGAAAATGTCATTTTGATTACCTCCGTCTTTTTTTTTGCCGGTGAGCCGCGCCGCCGAAACGATGCGCGGAAATTGACAACGCTTTTATATCACAAACAAGCCGAGCTTTCGATAATGCATGCGGCGGAGTTTTTATTATTACAAAAAAAAACGGGGCGCTGTAAATACCCCCCCTACCGTAAGACAACTACATTGTCATTCTGAGCGCAGCGAAGAATCATACGAAAAGATCCTTCACTTCGTTCAGGATGACAGGTTTCTTAGGAGAGGGCGGCTAAAAGCGCCCCGTTCATTTTAAAACGATAAAAAAAATTTGCTTCTATTCAAACACAATGCCCGCGGTCAGCTCCGCTATCACGTGCGCGTTCGCCTTGCCTGCTACTCTTTCTCCGTTCAAAAACAAGTTGCTTACCCTAACGTCGCGGATTATTTTTTGCACGCCCATGTCTTCAAAGCCGCGGATGATCGACGGCGGCAAAACGCCGCCCAAAACATAAATGCCGTCGAATAAAATGCCGTCCATTTCGCCGCGCTGCGTGTCGAGAGAATTGCCGTACGTTTGAATTTTTAAGTCGATCAATTTGTCGCCGGCGTCTTCGACGCGAATGTTTTTATACCGCACATCATGTATGTGCGCCCTGTCGCCCAGGTGAATCGAAAAGACCGCGCCGGACTGCCAGCCCTCGGGCTCGCAGTGGATGATGTCGATGTCTTCAAACGAAATGTCAGATATTTCGTTGCACGAGGTTTCGTAGCCTATCTCTATCGCGTTGCCGCATTTCTTCTTCCACAGGACGCAGTCCGAAGCGCGGACGTTTTTTATGTCCCTCGCTCCCCGAAAGTCCGGGTCCAGAGCGGGCGTGCGGCTCGCCTTCAAAACGATGCAATCGTCGTTTACGCAAATGAAGCAGTGTTTTATGTTGACGTCACTGCACCCGACCACGTCTATCCCGTCTGTTATGCCAAGCATGCCTATTATGTTAATGCCGTCGATCTCAACATTTCTGCAGGCAATGGGGACAACGTTCCAGGCGGGCGAATCCGTTATTGTCACGCCGGACATGCGTACGTTGTCGCAATCCGAAAACTTAATAAATTTTACGCCGCTTCTTTCGGGCGGATGCAGAGGCAGCCCCCACAAAATGCCGTTGCCTGTAATTTCGATATTTTTTGCGCGGTTTGCCGTGATGTGGCTTATAAGCTGCGCGCCTTCTTCTATATAAACGCAGTCGCCGCTTGTTAACTCCAAATTTTCATATTGCGTGACCGTGCCGCGCTTAAATATATGCGTCGCATTGGCCGGCTGTTCGATATATTTTGCGCAAAAAATGAACAGCGGATTTTTTAATCCGTACGGCTCGACCGAAACGCGGTCCCTGTCCGTAAGTGTAAGGCGGATTTCGTTCCCGTATGTCCGCGCCCCGTAATTTTTACCGAGCGGCCGCACGAAAACTTCTTTAAAAATATTTTTCGCCGTCACGACTATTTCCGTGAAGCCGGAAAAACATACCACGGCGAAGTCGCCCGAATCCGTATGAAAAACATCCACCGCGCGCCCGCCGGTTGTAAGGGTATAGTTTTCGCTTAACGGCATTGCCATGCACATTGCCCCTTTCAAAAATTTAGTCACGGCATAATTTTTTCTTCTTAAAGGTTTACGATACGCGCCGGCTGCGCGACATTAGGCGGCAAACCCCATTCATCCACAAAATAATCAATGAATAGGTTTGTCCCAATTGTATGAAATCCCGTATATCTTTCCATCAGCCATTTGAACATTCCAAACCCATAATGTTGAGCCAACATTTTGCTTGGAGTTTGAAATTCGCAAACAAGGTATTGGGCATACATGGCAAACCAAGCGCGTTCATAATCATAAAAGCCCTCGCCGTTTATCGGCGTGTAATTTTCTTCAAAATCTTCGCGCCAACGAGTCAACCAAAAAGATGTGGAATTATCCACTCCCTTATCGTCAATGCCGCATTTTACATCGGATAAGAAAAAGTTAAACCAATAGTCTAAAAAATCACAATCATCGGGAATCCGTTTAGCCCATTCCGCCAATTTTGCCGTGACCATATAATCATACTCAAAACGCATATTCAGCCCAGCCCTCCTCCCTGTAATCTTCTATAAATTTTTCACCTTCGAATAAGCTTCCGCGCAATTGCAATAAATCTTTGTTCATGGTTATTCGCCGTTCCTTGTGTCGTTGGTTTGCATTTTCCAATTCCGCACCTTTCAATTCATATGAATCTACATAGCGAAGACCATTCGCATTATTTTTAAAAACATATTGATTGCCTAATTTGCAATATTCCAATGATTTTATTAACCGTTTATCGCCTATTCCCGCGATACCACCCAGCATAAACGCAGGGATTGAAATAGTCATGTCATCATTAGCTATTGCTCCGATTATCACATTTTTACTGAAATTTATATTAAACAGTTTTTCTCTGAATCCCAAAACAACTTTCAACCAATCGGTTTCCTTTAAAATAATTTGTTCTTCCGGGTTGTCATCATATTCGTAAACCGTCACTATCGGTGTATTTCTTTTTCTAATCCACTCTTCGGCGGCATCTTTGTTTTCAGCCAAATAAAATCCTTGCCCGAAATCGCAGTTTACTCTGATGCCGGGGAACTGGATGTTTTCAATGGGTAAAGCCTTGCTTCCGCCGTGGTACAACAATTTTTTCTTTTCCATATTTTTTTTTCCGCTATATACCATTGAACCCACGCTCCATATTAAATATTACCGGTCGATATTTTCGGTTATCAGCAAAAAATTTCCCGTAAACATTCCGTCGCCGTTTCAAGGTTGTCGATGAAACGGCATTGTCATGCACATTGCCCCTTTCCGGAATTTTTTTGTTTGTTGCAATCAAGATATCATGTGCGGTTGTATTGTAAAGTACTCGATGCTAACTTCGTCTTTACGCAAAAAAAAACCATCAGCCGTGGATTTTAAAATTGCAAAACATAATAAGTCGGCGATGGCCAAAAAATATTTACAGCCTAACAGTATGTTAAAAAAATTTTTTTGAAGGAGGCGCTGCACTTGTTTTCAAATCAAGAAATGGCTGTCAGCTTTTATAAATACCACTGCCAAAACAACAGGGTTGC
>WRDG01000137.1 GCA_009783525.1 Defluviitaleaceae bacterium
ATTTCGTCTCCGCTTTTCATTCCGCCGTAGACTAAATACTGCCCGCACCAAATGCACTCGGTTGTTTTTCCGTTGATCGCGGACGAAACGCTTTTTTTATCCGCCCACACAGGTATCCGAATGTGGATTTGCGACGCTGTTTTATTTTTTACAACCGCTTTGCCTTCAAACGGCAAATAGCTGTCTATGTCGAGCCACGGCGACGCGCGGTTAAGCAGCAGGTTGACCTCGGCAGTCCCGCCGTCGAAGCGGACGATAGATTCCCATGCGCGGTACAGCGCCGTATTGCAATTGCCTACGCAGCATATGGTCCAATAACCGTATGAAGCGCCGGGATCGCTTATGCTTAAAAATGCGCCGATATTTTTTTCTGTGATATTGTCACGGCTCATATACTCGAGATTAAACGGCCTGTTGTCTCCGACAGCAGAAAGAGCCTTTATGTCTTCAAACGAAGTCAGCTGCATTTCCGCTAAATTATTGCGGACATATTGATCTACGTCTTCCCAATAATCCCCAATGCCCGCGTCGCACAAACGTATGGCGAAGCATACGGCGTCGGCGGTGGCGCACGATTCGGAAGGTTGCGACGAATAGATATTTTCTTCGTTGGGATCGTAACCGAACTCGTCTGCGGTATGACCCACGACAGCCTTAACATGGTCGCCGTGATCTCCTATAACAGCCGGAAAAAAACCAATGCGCGGCAATCCGAAAAAACGTATGTATTCATAAAAATCCCTTGACCAACGTTTTAAACTCGCGTCGTTTGAACTGACAGCATATTCAAGCACTCCCCAAGCCGCAGCGAAATGGGTATGAACATGCCCTTGCCAATGCGCGTGCGCGAACGAATCGATCATATCGGCGTCTTTGGTCGGTTTCCAAAAATGCTCGTTCATCAGCGGCGGCAATAATTTTTTTGCCGTATCAAAAACCGAAACGTCGCCTGTTTTTTCGTTGACTAACATCAGCGCCCTAATCAATTCGCCGTACGTTCTTATCTGCTGACCCGAAAAAACCGAAGCGCCGTACCCGTGTTCGTTTAACCGCCAGCCGTCCCTGAAAAATAAATCGTCGGGAAAAAATAAATGACCGCCGTCTGCTTTCATGATGCTAAGCAGCCCGTCGATCATTTTTTTTGCGAGTTCGGTTCGATCCAATTTTAATAAAACAATAATCAGTCTTGCAGACATGCATGTGCAGACGCAGTCTCCGCCGTAAAAATTTTGCCACGGACGGTTTTCGCTTTTTAACCACCACAGTCCGTTTTCGTCGATGCTGCTCAAAATCCAATCGAGCATACCATTTTCTTCTTCGATGCCTTCACCGCTGCCGCACATGCTGCGCGTCATCATCAGCGCTTCCATCACCTTGGGTGTGCAGCAGCCGCCCGTCATATGGTTCATGTACGGAGGATCGGCCATTAAGTCCGCCGTATGATACGGTTCAAAAAAATTTTTCGTGTCGATCATGCCTGTTAAATTTTTTACGGAGAGCTTTGCGCGTTCCGCGAGGTCAAGAGTGTCGGGAACGATCGCATCATAATAGTTGCCGTTCATTTTAAATCAGCCTTGTATCATTTGTTAACATATAATAATTAATCCATACAAATTTGACAAATTATTAATCGGCAATGTAGTATGCGAACGGGATTTTATGCCGAAACGAATTTTTTTCGGAGGTTGTCATGTCGTTTGAAGATGGAATGGCGGCGTTAAATTTAGATATGCCGCCGCGTGTCCCGCGCACGGAATATTCCGCCGATACCCATTGGCCTTTGGTCGAAGCAATTACGGGTATCAAAATAAAAACAGAAGACAGCGCGGTAAAACGCCGCGAAGCCTCTAAAGAGTTCATGAAAGCTTGGCAGTATGATTTATGTTGGAACGTTTTGGTCGGCACATCATATCTCGGCGGTAAACATTCTTACATGGGTCATGCGGTATATGCTGCCGAAGGGGCAGATTTTAACAAAAACAAATCCGAACTGTTTGATGATGCGGAAGAAGCATTAAAATTTGATCCGTACGAGTCGCTTCCAAAAATTAATAAGGACGAAATGGTCAAATCGTTCAATGAAAACTATAAAAACGTCTCCGGTTTTTATCCGGACGCGGTAAACATGACGGGCGTTTACATAAGCTGCGTTTCAGGTTTGATCGAATTGTTCGGCTGGAATATTTTACTGCAGGCGGCCGGTTTAAATCCAAAGGCGTTCGGCGAAATAACAAACAGATACGCAAAATGGATGGATGCTTTTTTCGAAGCTCTTGCTGAAAGCGACGCGCCGGTCGTTATGGTACACGACGATATTGTTTGGACTTCGGGGCCGTTCATATCGCCCGAGTGGTACAGGCGGTATGTTTTTCCGCATTATGCGCGTTGGTTCGACATGCTTAATCAAAGCAATAAAAAAATTTTATACACATCAGACGGCACATATACGGTTTTTATAGACGACATAGCACGCTGCGGCGCGCACGGATTCGTGCTTGAACCGACTACGGATATGGCTTATGTTGCGGATCGCTACGGCAAAACACATTCGTTTATAGGCAATGCGGACACAAGGGTACTGCTCGGCGGATCGAAAGACGACATTTTTAATGAAGTGAAGCGGTGCATGGATATCGGAAAAAAATGCCCGGGTTTTTTTATGGCCGTAGGGAATCATATACCGGTTAATACACCTTTAGACAACGCGCTGTATTACAATGAGACGTACATAAAGCTAAGCAAGAGATAAATCAAGGTTTAGGGGGTTTACATGCAAATATTTTATATTGTCTGTTTTTTTATAGGCTTGGTTTATACGCTTACGGCTTTTATAGTCACGGAGATCTTGGAACGGTTCAATTTCGATAATATAAAAATTGGTTTCGGAAAATATAAAAATTTTAAGGCGACGGTTATCGCCGCGTTCGTGATGTCGTTCGGCGGCGCAGGGCATTTATTGTCAAGGCATTTGGTGCCGTTTGCAGCAACGCTTATAATTTCTATAGCCGCAGCCTTTTTAGCGGCTGTCATCATAAATTCATTAATGAAAAAATTGACGGAAAAACGAAAGTAAATTTATCGAAAAGGGGAAAACGGATGCCGGCGCCGGTTTTACCGATATTGACATACGATGGAAGCGGATATAAATCATTTGTTGACAGACACATAAGCTACCGTGTCGACGAAAACGGTACTGCGGAAATATATAAAATCACAAACGAAATAGTAAACGATGTGAAAAATAACGGCGACCAAGCATTATTCAAATGGTCTGCCAAATTTGATTGTGATTTAATTGACGCAAGCAATGTCCGAGTTTCGCAGCATGAAATCGACGAAGCATGCGGTAAGGTAGAACCCGAATTGCAAAAAATATTTTGCAAAGCGATTGACCGCATATACGATTTCCATAAAAAGCAAAAAACCAACGGATGGATAGACACATCGGCAAACGGCGAAATATTGGGCCAAATAGTCAGGCCGATCGATTCGTGCGGAATATATGTGCCCGGCGGCACGGCGGCATATCCTTCGTCTGTACTAATGACGGTTGTCCCGGCAAAAACTGCGGGGGTCAAACGGGTGGCCGTTGCTTCGCCGTGCGGACGCGACGGAAAAATACCGCCGGTTACATTGGTTGCAGCCAAGGTTTCCGGGGTCGATGAAATATATAAGGTCGGAGGCGCCCAGGCTATTGCCGCTTTCGCATACGGAACGGAATCCATAAAAAAAACAGACAAAATAATGGGGCCCGGAAACTCCTATGTTATGACTGCAAAACGAATTGTTTACGGGCAAGCCGGCATCGATTCAATGGCCGGCCCGAGCGAAATAGCAATTATCGCAGATTCTACGGCAAATCCTGTTTTTGTCGCCGCCGACATGCTTTCGCAGGCTGAACATGACGCGAGGGCAAAAAGCGTTTTATTTACAGACAGCCCGATGCTCGCCGAAAAAGTGTCGTATGAACTTGTAAAACAGACAAAAAAATTAAAGAGAGAAAAAATAATTTCGGAATCGTTAAATCAAAACGGACAAATAATTTTAACCGACACAATTGCGGAAGCGGTAGAATTGGCAAATGCGATGGCGCCGGAACATCTTGCCGTATGCACTGCAGAACCGTTAGGTTTACTAACCGGCATACGCCATGCCGGTTCCGTTTTTATCGGAAATTATTCGCCCGAGGCTTTGGGTGACTATATGGCAGGGCCGAGTCATGTCCTGCCGACGGAGTCGACTGCGAGGTTTTTTTCGCCTTTATCAGTAGATGATTTTGTAAAAAAAACAAGCTTGATTTCGTTTTCAAAAGAAGCGCTTGAACGGTTGCGCAAAGATATCGAAACATTTTCAAACGCCGAAGGTTTTGATGCGCACGCCAATGCAGTCAGTGTTAGATTCGAATAATTACAATCGGAGAAAAATATGGACAGGAAAGTAAAAATAAGCCGGAAAACCAACGAAACCGAAATAATGCTTGCATTCGACGCGGATGGATCAGGCCGGGCAAAAATAAATACGGGGATTGGCTTTTTCGACCATATGCTCGGCTTATTTGCCAGGCACGGTTTTTTTGACGTTGATCTGCAGGCCGCGGGTGACCTTGATGTCGACTGTCACCACACAGTTGAAGACGTCGGTATTGTTTTAGGCGAAGCCATAAAAAAAGCAGTCGGAAAAAAAGAAGGGATAAGGCGTTACGGCAGCGCCACCATTCCCATGGACGAAACATTGGCAATGTGCGCGGTCGATTTATCGGGACGGTCGTTTGTTTGCTTCGACGCCGTTTTTACGCAGCAGCGTCTCGGCGATATGGATACGGAAATGATAAAAGAATTTTTTACGGCATTGGGCGGCAATGCGGAAATGAACCTGCACATCAAGGTATTTTACGGAAATAATAACCACCACATTGCCGAAGCAATTTTTAAATCATTTGCCCGAGCATTGTCGGAAGCGGTGGAAACTGACCCGCGAAGCAAGAATGTCCTTTCAACAAAAGGGGAAGTAATCAGCTCATGAAAATATATCCTGCGATAGACATAAAAAACGGATGCTGCGTAAGATTAGTTCAGGGCGACTTCGGAAAAACAACTGTTTACGGCGACAACCCGGCAAAAACTGCATTGAAATGGCAAAGTTGCGGAGCATCGTATTTACATTTGGTCGACCTGGACGGCACGCGGTACGGAACGGCTCATAACGATGCGGCAGTCAAAGAATTGTTATCCGCCGTTAGCATCCCCGTGCAAATCGGAGGCGGATTAAGGTCAATCGAGGCTGTTCGCAATAAATTTGAGATGGGTATTTCACGAGTGATTTTAGGCACGGCGGCTTTGGTCGACAAGGATTTGTTATTAAAAGCAATTGATGAGTTCGGAGAAAAAATTGCAGTAGGCATTGATGTAAAAAACGGATTCGCGGCAATGATGGGATGGCAAACCGTAACGGAAAAAAGCATGCGGGATATTTGTATTGAAATGATAGAGACAGAAGTAAAAACAATAATAAGCACCGACATATCGCGCGACGGGATGATGGAGGGCCCCAATACCGCCATGTACCGCGAATTAACGCAGCATAAAAATTTAAACGTAATTGCGTCCGGAGGCGTTTCGTCGCTGCAGGATATAGATATGTTATTTGAAACAGGAGTTGAAGGCGTAATCATAGGCACAGCTTTGTATACCGGAGCTGTAGATCTACGCGAAGCAGTAAAAAAATATGAATAACAGTTTAAATATTTTCAAGTAACAGAAAGCGGAGTGGTTTTTTGCTTAAAAAAAAGTTTTTCTTTTTTGTCGTGACGGTATTTGCTTTGTTTACCGTTTTATTTTTTTTCGGATGCAATAAAAATTCAATTCCCGATGGTTTTACCGTTGCGGATGCTGCGGATCCGATCGGCGCAGATGATTTCGACTCTAAAACAGACCCTTTGGTAAAAGATACAGATAATAATAACGATACGGATGCAGTTACCGATGATGATGATGATGACGACGAATTTATTATCGGCGGCGAAGAAGAACAAAAAATTTTTGTTCCCGACGCTCCGGTTGTGCGCGGAATATATGTAACTGCAAATCATGCCGGAATCCCGGACTTGTTTAACCGCCATTTGGAACTATGTTTAAAAATAGGCATGAACGCTATGGTTATTGATATTCGGACAGAAGATCAAATCACTATGAAAAACTGGATTCCGTTGGCGGATGAGTGGGGAATATCATCAAACTATTTAATCAACGCCGCAAACGTAATCCAAACGCTTATTGACAATGATATTTACCCGATAGCCAGATTGGTTACGTTCAAGGACAGGTACACCGTCAATCACCGTCCGGATTTTTATATAA
>WRDG01000138.1 GCA_009783525.1 Defluviitaleaceae bacterium
CATCAGCTTCTTTTTGTTGTCATGCGCCAACAAAGCAATATTCATAAGACGCCCCCGCTATTCTGAATCGTCAAAAATTGATTTCGGACGTACAATCCCCACGTTTAACACAATTCCGACCGCCAGCATATGCACCCACATCGACGTGCCGCCGTACGATAAAAACGGAAGCGGCATACCCGTATTCGGCAGGAGCGCGGTAACCACGCCCACGTTAACGAACGTTTCGAACATAATCATGCCGGCAACACCGGCCGCTATTATCCTGCCCGTCAGATCAGGCGCGCGGCGCGCAATCAAAATACATTTAAATATGATAAGCGCCACTACGATTAAAACGACGGCGCATCCGACAAAACCGTACTGCTCGCCGATTACGGCAAAAATAAAATCGTTAAACCCGTTAGGCACATAAGATATATTCCCGTAACCTTTGCCGAACAGCCCGCCGGAACCGAGGGCAGCCAGCGAACGCTCGACTTGATACAGCTCGTTAGAACCCGGCACGGGGTTTATAAGCGCCTGTATGCGGACCCATTGGTACGGCATGAGCCTGTCCAAAAAAATCGGATTTTGCCTGTGCATGTCGTAAACGACCACCGCGGCGGCAGGCACGGTTATCGCCGAGCCGACAATGATGGTCCGCATCTTTAATCCTGCCGCAAACAGCATAACGAACGCCGTAAAGGCAACAACCAAACAGGCCGAAAGGGACGGCTGGCGGTATATCAGCGCGACCGGAACCGCAACCAAAATTAATATGACGGCGAGCATCCAAATGCGGTTGAATTTTTCTTTTGCGTCGAAAATAAATTTCGACAAAAAAATAATGACGCCTATTTTTGCAAGCTCGGAAGGCTGCAGCGTAAAGTCGCCGCCTACAGGCATCGGCAAACGCAGCCAGCGCGCCGTGCCGGTTACGGGATCCGCTCCGATAAGCAGCACCGTAATCAAAAGGGCAAGGCAAAAACCGTACACGGCCCAATGGAATTTTGCTATCAGCCTGTAGTCCACCAGCGAAACGCCGACCATTAATGCCGCGCCGGTGATCACAAAAATCCTCTGGCTTGCGTAAAGCGTTTCGAATCTCGGCGTAAGACCCGTACCGGCCGCCGCCCGTATCATCGGTATGCCGAACACGGACAGACCCAGCACAAGCAGCACCAATACAAAATCGTACGAACGAAAAAAATCCGCGCGGTTCATGTGCGGTTTTGGATCTTCCTCATATTTTTTATTGGGATGTTGGCATACAGCATCGGCACGGACATATCAGAATTTTCCGACTGCGTTTCGGTTATTTGAATATCAAGCTCGCCTTCGTCTATTTCCATGTATTTTGATATCACGTTTATTATGTCGTTTTTTATCATTTCCATTATTTGCGGGGAGCAATTTGCGCGGTCGTTAATAAGAACGAGCTTTAAACGGTCTTTGGCAACCGAACCCGTACCCGGTTTTTTCGGAAACAAATTTGCGAAAAAATTCATTTTTTACGCGCCTCCCAACCGGAATATTTTTTTTAGTTTGTTCATGAGGCCGCGGTCGTCGGTCAAGTCGGCAAGAGGGACGGCCTCGCCGAGCATACGCCTTGTAATGTCCCTAAACGCCTGCCCCGCCCTCGAATTTTGATCGGCCACGCACGGCTCTCCTGTGTTTGCCGCTATCACGATGCTTTCGTCGTCGGGGACCGCGCCCAAAATATCAATGCTTAAAATTTCCGTTACGTCTTCCAGAGACATCATGTTGCCTTTTTTTACCATGTCGGGGCGTATACGGTTTAGTATTAACATCGGGTTCCTTATTTCCGCCGCTTCAAGCAAACCAATGATCCGGTCTGCGTCGCGCACGGCAGAAACTTCGGGGGTTGTTACCACGATCGCTTTGTCGGCTCCCGCTATCGCGTTTTTAAAACCCTGCTCGATACCCGCGGGGCAGTCGATCAATACATAATCAAACTCTTCGCGCAGCGACAGGCATAATTTTTGCATCTGCTCCGGATTGACCGCGTTTTTGTCTTTCGTTTGGGCGGCGGGCAGCAAAAAAAGGTTGCTGTAGCGTTTGTCTTTTACCAATGCCTGTTTTAAACGGCAATTTCCGTCAATAACGTCGATCAGATGATAAACGATCCTGTTTTCGAGCCCCATCACCACATCAAGGTTGCGCAGTCCGATGTCCGCGTCGACCATTACGGTTTTATATCCGGCAATCGCCAGTCCGGTCCCTATGTTCGCCGAGGTGGTTGTTTTACCCACGCCGCCTTTACCCGATGTGATGACAAAAACTTCGCTCATATAATTTCCTCCCAAAGTCTAATTATTTAACAGCGGCGCGATAAATACCTGTCCGTCCTGTATGTATGCGTACGACGGTTTTTTTACGGGCTTGCGTCCGGGCCCCTTGGGTTCGGGCGGCAGTTCAATAAAAAGGTGCGCTATCCGCATTTGCGTCGGCGACAAAACCAAAGCGGATATAAACGCTTTGCAGTCTCCTCCGCTCCCGGCGTGGGCCATGCCCTTTAACGCGCCCAGCACCACGACGTTACCGCCCGCTATTATTTCGCTGCCCGGGTTCGCGTCGCCAACTAAAACGACCGATCCGCTGTGGCGTATTGACTGGCCGGAGCGAAGCCCGCCGTGATGAAAAACCACGTTTTGATCGGAAATCGACGTTTCGTTTTTTTCGGGCTCGGCTCTTTCGTCGTTAGCCGTTTCTTGAAGGAGCGCTTCCGCCGCCTCAACTTCCACGGCCGACACGAAATTCTCGTCCGACACGCCGGAAACCTCGAGTGTCGTCTCCTCGTAAATGATGTCCAGCATTTTTCTTTTTTCGTCGTCGGTCAGCGCCCGTCCTTTAAAAGCTACGGCAGTAAGCGCGCCCTCAAAAAATTGCTTCGCTCCGGAGACTTTTTCTCTCAGATGGCCGCACAAAATTTCGAAGGGAATGTTTTTGTCCAGCACCACCGCTATTCCGTCTCTGTTGCCTTTTAACACAACGGGCTGCTTAACGTTCAAGATGATTCACCTCGTCAAAAAAACATGCGTTTCATTATCTTCGGCATCGGTTTCGTTTTTTTCTTCATTATTCGTTTCGATATTAAAATATGCGGCTATAACGTCCCGCGCTATCCTCGCGGAAGGCGATGTGTACACCCTCGAATCGCCGAACGGCAGGCTTACGTACACAACTATCTGCGGATCGTCACTTGGAGCGAAGCATCCGAAGCTGTAGTGGTCCGGACGCGAAGCAGTCTGCTGCGCCGTGCCTGTTTTGCCGGCGACCTTTACCGGAAAATCGCGGAACACGCTCGAAGCCGTGCCCGCCCCTTCCGTCACAAGCTTCATTCCGTTTATGACGGCGTCCCATGTCGAGCCCGAAACGCGGAGCCCCTGCCTGTCCGGCACGGGTTCGCGCCGCGCCATTTCGACGCCCGGCTCATGAACCGCAGAAATCAACGTGAGTTTATATCTGTCGCCACGGTTCGCTATAACCGAAAAATATCTCGCAAGCATGGCGGGCGTATAGTTGTTATATCCCTGACCTATCGCGGTGCGGCTCATATCGCCGTCATACCAGTCCCAATCGTAGCGCGGTGCCGAAGGGTTGACGCTCTTTTCTCTAAATTCTTTAAACGCCGGCGACGAAATTTTTAAAAAATCCGGATCGTAAGAATTGTATATGTCGTAATGCTCGCCGATCTCGACACCGGTTTTTTCGTTCAAGCCAAAATATCTCATGTAAGAATTTAATACGTTTATTCCCTCGATGCGCGTGCTGGGGCGCGCACGCTCGTTGCCGAGCCGCCAAGCCGTTTCGCAGAAAAAATAATTGCATGAGACCTGCAGCGCGCGCATGACGCTCACCTGGCTGTGCGAACCGGTGCATCGCGTATACGGTTCGCCCGCTTTGGTGAACACGCGCTCGTCGTAAATGGTAGACGTTGAAGTTATCGCGCCGGTTTCGAGCCCCGCGACGGCGGTTATCATTTTAAATGTCGAACCGGGGGCGCGCGCCTCTTGAAACGGTCTGTTGACCATCGGCGTCGTGGGGTCGTTCCTGTTTATCTGATAATAGTATTCGATGTCCATGTTGTTTACAAGACGGTTGTTATCGTAAGAAGGATACGTTACCGACGCCAGCACTTCTCCTTTTAAATTGAGCACGACAACCGCTCCCGTGCACGGGTCGGCTCCCGTCATTTGCGGCGTGATCTCGCCGCTGCGTAATTTTTGCACGATGTAATTCAACGCAGACAGCCCGCCCGTACGAAGCCGCTCCGCATCGCTGCCGCTGTCGGTTAAAAGCCCGAGGTCTATCATCGAAAGCAGAACCGAAGCCGGACGGATGCGGTCGGCTTCTATTCCGTCGGTAAGCAGCCTCCTTATGCGCTGCGCGTCCTCTTCTTTTGAGACGTCGGCTTCGGGGAAGCGGTCCGTCACATATTTTCGCAGCGCGTACGCGTCGCCGTCGCGCGGCGCGTCCATAATCATATTGAGCGGTATATGGTTGCCTCTGATAAACGAAATGCAAACCTGTTTTGCGGTAACGGGCGCCTCGCGGTTAGAAACTCCCTGTAGTTTGCTGATTAAAATGTCGCGCAGATACGCGTACAGTATTTCGTAAACCTGCTGTTGCAAATATGCGTCAAGCGTCAAAAAAATTTTTGCGCCGGGCTGCGGCGGGACAATGTCCGCGTCCGATCCCGTTCGCCTTCCCGTGAAGCTGTACACTTCCATCGTTTGCGAGCCGGCTTTGCCGCGCAGCAAATTTTCCATCGACCTTTCGAGTCCGGTCTTGCCTATGATGTCTGACGAGGAATAGCCATTGTCTTTATTCGCCTCGTATTCGGAATCGTTTATCACTCCCGTGTATCCCAATATGTGCGAAAAATAAATTCCCTGCGGATATTCGCGAAGCTGCCCGAAACCGAACGACAGCCCCGTGAACACTGAGTTCTCCTCTTCGACCGCGGCAAGCGTGGACAGCCCGACTCCGTGCGCCAGCGTTATCATGCCCGGCTCATATCTTTGCATGTAAATCATGCACCTGAAGTTTAAAATTTTTCGGGCGTCGGCGTTTGACAACGCCGGATCGATTCCGAACTGGCGGCGCAAAAAATCAAACGACTCGCGCGCGGTAGCCGTTTCGGGATTCGCTACGGTCATGTCGTTTTTCCATCTTGATTCGCGCCACTCGCGCGAAGAGTTGTCGGGCCATGTAAAAACGAACGGCTCCGTTTCCGAAATGGGGAATGTATCCGCGTATTGCTCGCCGTTTTTTTCAAGAAGGTTGGCGAGGGCAAGCAGCGCGTCGTTGGTGATGGGCACGCTTGTGTCTAAAACAAGCGTGTAAGTAGTTACGTTTACCGCGAGCGGACGCCCGAAGCGGTCGAATATTTCTCCGCGGGGCGCAAAAAGCGGCACCGTCACGGTCTTGACCGGAGGCGGCGCCGCTTTGTATGTATCAAACAAAACGATTTGCAAATCAAACAGTTTGACGAAGAGCAAATAAAACAAAACCGACGTCAGTACGGCTATCCACAGCAGGCGGCTCGTAATAAAACGCCGCGCAGCTTGGGCGGAGTCTTTGATCAGGTCGAATATGTCTTTCATACCGGTACCCCATCCGGGAGCCTCGCACAACTGCATTCGAAACGTATCGCGAGCTCCCGTCGTCACATGTCATCGTTAAAAAAATTTCTTCTCGGAATTTCAAATTTTTCTATCATGCCGTTAACCGCATATAAAAGAAGATACAGCGGGACGGCGAGCACCAACGTATAAATTGTCTTCGGAAACATTATCGAGCCGAAATAAAACCAAAATTCCGTTTTTCCGCGAAACAGCATATGCGTAAAATAAAACGCGAACTGGTAGAGCATCGCGGCGACAGGCACGACCGCAAGCGGCAGCGCGAAATTGTCGCGGAAAAAATTTTTGAACGGCTTGCCGCATACATATCCCGCAGCCATTCCAAGCAGCGCGAAAATTCCGATCGGCCCCCCGCCCGTGAGGTCAAAGAGCAAACCGGAGAAAAATCCGAAGACGGCGCCCTCCGCGTCGCCTCTCATAATCGCGTAGCTTACGATCAAAATAAGTCCGGTGTCGGGGGTTACACCCAATACCGCCGCCGAAGGCAGCAGCGTCGTTTGAAACGCATAATTCAAAATAATTATCGCAGTCATAACGGCGGCGCGTATCATTTCATAAAGACCGGGCTGTCTTCTTCTGCGCCGTCTGCGCCGGCAACCTGCGTGACAACCAAAACCGATTCAAGATTTCCTATTTGCGCCGCGGGTTTTATTATCGCGTACTGCGTCATTCCGTCGGCGGACGG
>WRDG01000139.1 GCA_009783525.1 Defluviitaleaceae bacterium
AGAAACACCGAAAGTGTTTCTTCCTTGCACAGAAACACCGAAAGTGTTTCTTCCTTGCACAGAAACACCGAAAGTGTTTCTTCCTTGCACAGAAACACCGAAAGTGTTTCTTCCTTGCACAGAAACACCGAAAATGTTTCTTCCTTGCACAGAAACATTGAAAATGTTTCTTCCTTGCACAGAAACACCGAAAGTGTTTCTTCCTTGAAAGCCAATATTTTCGATTTATAATATAATACGGAAAAAACGGAGGTAAAAAAAATGAGCGGCTCTCGCACGTCTTGGTTCACGCACGACCGCTTCGGCATGGTAATACACTGGGGGCTGTACGCAATCCCGGCGCGCGGGGAATGGGTGCGGTCTATGGAAAAAATATCCGTCGAAGACTATCAAAAATATTTCGACGAGTTTAATCCTGACTCGTACGACCCTAAGGAATGGGCGCGTATCGCAAAGGACGCGGGCATGAAGTACGCCGTGATGACAAGCAAGCACCACGACGGCTTTTGCCTGTTCGACAGCAAGCTGACAAATTATAAAAGCACCGCGACAAAATGCGGGCGCGACCTCGTGCGCGAATACCTCGACGCGTTCCGCGGGGCGGGTTTAAAAGCGGGTCTGTATTATTCCGTGATAGACTGGCACCATCCGGACTACCCGCATTACGGCGACAACTTCCACCCGATGCGCGACAACGAGGCGTTTAAAGACGCGAAACACGATTTCGAAAATTATCTCGACTATATGCACGGGCAGGTGCGCGAGCTTTGCACGGACTACGGCAAGCTTGACCTGCTTTTTTTCGACTTTTCGTACGGAAAAATGTCCGGCGAAAAATGGCGCGGCACCGAGCTTATGAAAATGGTTTACGATTTGCAGCCCGGCATCGTTGTAAACAACAGGCTTGAGGCGAGCGGCGACCAATACGGCTCCATCGTTTCAAACAACCCTTCGCCGTACGCGGGCGACTTTGTGACGCCGGAGCAGATCATACCGCCTAACGGCATAAGGCGTCCGAACGGCGAGCCCGTCTTATGGGAATCATGCCTCACGATGAACAACAACTGGGGCTTTTCGCAGTTCGACAAATGTTTTTATCCTCCCGAGGTTATAATCCGCAAGCTTGTCGAAATCGTGAGCAAGGGCGGCAACATGCTCCTAAATGTCGGGCCCGACGCAAGGGGCCGCATCCCCGAAGAATCCGTAAAACTTTTGCAGACGGTGGGTAAGTGGATGCGCGGCAACGGCGCATCGATTTACGGCTGCGGCGGCAGCGGCCGCGCAAAACCGGACTTCGGCCGCCTTACGGCAAAGGGCGAAAAATTTTTGTACCTGCACGTCACGGAGCAAACCATCTGCCCCGTTTACATACAGGGGATCAAACCCGCCGACGTAAAAAAAGTGCGCCTGCTTTCTACCGGCGCGGAGCTCAGCACGGAAAATACTTGGGTAACCGCGGGCTATCCGGATTATTTGTTCATCCGCCTCGACGAACACGGAAGGCCGTCTTACAGCCTGCCCGACCCGATGTGCACGGTTATAGAAATCGAATTAAAGTAACGGTTAAATGACAAAGCCCCCGCCGAAAAATCGGCGGGGGCTTTTGCTTTGCATCAATCGTCACGCGGCATGACCCAATATATCCATCGCTGCAGTTCCATTAAAATTCTCCAATCGACTCTTTCCGCTTGGCGCGTCATTATGGTTTCGCGGTGCGCCTCCGCGTCGCCGGCTTCCGTAAGCATTAGGCGGTGGTCAATATGCAAATAGTACCGGGCAGTAAAATACCCTGCGGGCAAAATCTTTTCAAGCAAACGTGATATAAAGGCGGCTTCATTAAAATACGGCATTTGAAAATCGCGGGTACTGTGGATCGACAATACGGGGATGTCCAACAGTTCGGCGTAAAGCTCAAACGGATGGCTCAAAAGATCCTGCATGTAGTAAACATAAACGTCAAGCAGCGGGATCTTCGTGCTTCGTGCTTCTTCCTGCGGCATACGGCGTATGCGCCGTGCGAGTTCTGAAAATTGCGCCGCCTGGTCGTTTAACGCCAAAGCGTCCGGAATCCTTTCGTACACGAACGGGTCCGCGAGGTGCTGCCCGACTTCGTATTCGATCGGGGTCTTTACCGAGCCCGCGATTAATATGAGCCCGTCGAAATTATCGCCCTCGGCATGTATGCGGGGCGCGAGCGTCGCCGAAAGCCCGTGGCCTATCATGTAAACAGATGTGAAGCGCGGGTCTTCGCGCAGTATTTGCGCCGCATTTATTGCGTCTTCTATTATGTCGTCCCACGCGGTTTCGTTCCCGCCGAAATGCCTTTCGAAATTTTCCGCGTGGGCGTATCTCCTGTTTTCGTAGCGCAAAACCGCGACGCCGTTTCTTGAAAGATACTCCGCGATGTCGTAAAACATCCTGCCGTTGTACAGCGTGCCGTCCATGTCCGAAGGGTAAAGGCCCGGGACAAGCAGCGCGGCGGGCACAGGGCTGCCTTCATTTGTTTTGGCGGGATACGACAGTACTCCGCTAAGCTCCCACCGCGTGCCCGCGTTAACGGTTACCGGCGTATGCAGCACAAGGTCGTTGGCCCATGTCAAATAATGGTCGTAGCCGGCCACGACGAAGTCCGTGATCCGATCGTCCGCGTTAAGATGCACCTCAAGGAACACTCTCGAGTACGGCATCTGTATGTAAAAAAAATGGATTTTTTTTTCGCCGCCGCCGTTTGGAACGATTATGAAACCGTCGTCGTAATATTCGTACACAGACACCATTTCATTGTGACCGTCAAAGTCGTATGTCGCATCCGGGTCTTTTAACCTCGTGTATACGCCCCCGGCCTCGCTGTCGATATTCCGCATGAAATCGTAAAAATATTCTTCGCTTAACCGCGCTTTTTTTTCTTTAGCCCAATGGTCAAGTATGCCGGTAAAATCGCCGGAGGTGACTATCGCCATAAAATTTGCCGCTACGTCAACAAGAACTAACGGCGCGGGCGTTTCATCCGCATCGCTGTTTTTTTCGGAGCAGGCCGTAAATAAAAAAAACGCGGCAAGAACTGACGGCAGTAAAAAAAATAATCGCTTCATTTACCATTTCCTTTCATCAAAAAAATTGCTTATTTATTATTTGCCCGAACCCGCCCGTGCCGTTATCCAATCCCATATGGCAAAAACGACCTTCGCGTCCGTGCGCGTATCCTTGCGTGTCATTATGGTGCGGCTGTGCGTTTCGTAATCGGTCGCGCTTGTAAGCATGAAGCGGTGGTCGAGGCCGTTAAAGAGGCGGAAGGTGTTGTCGCTTTGCCCGGGCCCGCGTATCAGCGACGACTGCACCATGCCGAAGTCTTTGAGCTGGCATACCTGGAAGTCGTTTATGCCGTTAATCGTCAGTATAGGCAATTCGACCGCGATTTCTTTTATGAGACTGTCAAACGGGTGCTTGAGCAGATCCTTGACATAGTACGCGGGGACGTCGAGCAGCGGGACATTCGTTTGCTTCGCTTCGCCGTCGTCCATCCTGTTTATGGTAAGCGCCACCGCCTTAAACCAATCGGCTTGGTCGCGCAGCACGTTTGCGTCGGGATATTTTACCGCGTTTAACGGATCCGCCATAAGCTGCTCCGGGTCGAAAGCGTTGTACATCCTTACGGTTGCCGCGAGCATCGCCAGCCCGTCGAAATTACCGCCCTCAAGATGAATGCGCGGCGCAAGCGACGCCGCAAGCCCGTGCCCAATAAAAAAAACCGAGTTGAAGCGCGGATCTCCGTGCAATATTTCCGCCGCCAAAAGCGCGTCCTCTATTATGTCGTCCCAAGCGGTCAGCTCCCCGCCGAAAGACTGAATAAATGCTTCGCCGTAAGCATGCCGCCTGTTGTCGTACCGCAAAACCGCGACGCCTTTGCGCGAAAGGTAATCCGCAATGTCGAAAAACATTTTCCCGTCAAACAGCGTGCCGTCTTTGTCCGACGGGTACATCCCCGCGGCCAGCACCGCAGCCGGGACCGGCTCCTTTTCGCTTGCGCCCGGCGGCACGGTGAACGTGCCCTCCAGCGCCCATTGGGTCCCCGCGCCTATAAAAACCGCTTCTTCCATATATTGAATGTCTGAGTCCGATGTGTAGTAGTCTTCGTCCGTAAAAATAAAATGCGTGATCTTGTTGCTTGCGTTGACCCAAACCTCCGCGGTTATCAAGGCGCGTTCAAATTGAATAAAAAAATGCGAAATGTGGCCGCCGTCCGCCGCCGTTTCGCTGCCGATGTAGGTGTATCTCCGCACGAAACCCGCTTCGTTGATATACGCGGGTTCGGCTAAACGCGAAGCGCCCGGCTCCGCAAGCCGCTCTTCGCACCAGTTCACCGTTATTCCCGCAAACAATCCGGACGTGTACCGCACAATAAAATCAAGCGCGACGTCAACCTCCAAGTTAAAGAGCGGCACGGGATCCGGTGTCGCTTCCTTTTCTTTGCTTGAGCAGGCGGTTAATAATAAAACCGCGGCAATCAAAGCGGCGGCAAGATGTTTCATCTTCATGACAATATCCCCTTGTAAAAACATTCTAAAATGTTAAACGAGGGATATCGTGATTTGTTGCGTTTTTTAATCTGCATAAAAACAAATTAATAAACGCCAGCTCCGGTTTGGTCGGTAACGATTGCAACGCCCGCGCTCGTGCCTATGCGCGTGGCGCCCGCGTGTATCATGGAAAGGGCGGTCTGCTTGTCTTTGATGCCGCCGGAGGCCTTTACGCCTAGTGCGGCCCCCACGGTTTTTCGCATGAGCGCGACGTCCGAAACGGTTGCCCCGCTTGTGAAGCTCGCGCCGCTCGCGGCAAAACCGGTGCTCGTTTTGACGAACCCGACGCCTTCCGACTTCAGCGACGCGCAAATTTTGCACACGATAATTTTTTCTTCGTCCGTCAAAAGGCAGGTTTCTAAAATAACTTTTAACAGCGCCCGTTTATTGATAACGGCCGCCACGGCCTTTATGTCGTTTTCGACCAGGTCCGGGCGGCCGTTTTTTAATTGGCCTACGTTTATCACCATGTCAATTTCGCCCGCGCCGTCGTTTACGGCGCAGCCCGCCTCAAACGCCTTTGCCGCCGCGCACATCGCGCCGAGCGGAAAGCCGACGGCCGCGCAAGTTTTGACCGCGCTGCCCTTAAGCTCCGCCGCGACAAGCGGCACATGGCACGAGTTGACGCACACGGAAGCGAAGCCGTGCTTCAACGCTTGGGCGCAAACCTTTTTTACCTGCTCGTCCGTCGCGTCCTGTTTTAAAATCGTGTGGTCTATAAATGAAGCCAAATTTATTTTGTCCATAAAAACTCCCCCGTCTTTTTTTTATTATATAATGATTTTGCAAATTACAAAAGAAACCTCTGTAAACACCGCGCAAAAAAAACTTACGGAGTTTTTTCTTTCCGTAAGATTTTAATCCGCGTTGGTTCGTTCGGAAGATCAGATTTTTTTAGCCGTGTTTACAGAGATTACATTTAAGGAGGTAACCGATGACAGACTTAAAAGAGACGCTCGAAATTATACGCAGGCAGCGTAACGCAGACCTGTGCGACGCGCTCGACTCGATGGGCCTGCAGGACAGATACGAAATGGACACGGCAATGACGCCGCTGTACGACGGGCTGAGGTTTGCCGGCTTCGCGCACACGATGGAATTTTGCAAGACGGACCGCCGGATGCCGCGGCTCTCTTACGAAGACTTCGACCGTTTGCAGTACGCGCCTGTTTCGCAGGGCGGATACAACTTTCAAAACATCGACGAAATACCGTATTACCAACCCGCGCCGGACGAAGTGCTTGTGATAGACGCGAAACGCCTCCGCGGCGGGATACTGGGCTCGGACAACACGCTCGCAATGCAGCTTAAAGGCGTGGCGGGCTTCGTGATAGACGGGACGCTTCGTGACACGCCGGAGTGTCTGCTGCAAAAGACGCCGTGCTTTTACACGGTGCGTTCGTACACTCACCCGATGGGCCGCCTGCAGCTTGTTGCGGACAACAAGCCGATACAATGCGCCGGCGTGTACGTCCGTCCCGGCGACATAATCTCCGGCGACGACGACGGTGTGCTTGTGATCCCGCGCGAGCTCGCCGCCGAAACCGCAGGCCGCGCATATAAAATCCAACAAAAAGACCGCATCGGCAGGCGCAAAAAATATGAACTGCTCGGCCTGCCGTTTGACGAAACGGTTGAATTGATGGAATAAATACGGAAAAGTAATGTAAAAAACCGCCGGTTTATCACCTGCGGTTTTTGTATGTACATCAGTAGGGGCGCGCACTGCGC
>WRDG01000140.1 GCA_009783525.1 Defluviitaleaceae bacterium
AATTCCATATTGTCTTTAGTGTCACTGCACTATAAGCATGATTTGCCCGGTCAGCCTTATGATCCCGAATGGTATCCCCACGGTATACACACTATGTATTTGTTTATTTTAAATGAAAACGGGTTGTCTGCGGACGTACGCCATAAAGACTACATCGAAAATTTTTATCAATAAAGTAACAGAGTTTACGCACAAAAATATCCAAACGAAAATGTATTTGAAAACAACGGCCGCTGCTGCATAAAACAGCGGCTGTTGTTTTGTTGCATCCGCTGTTCACATTTGCGCGTCATGATAGTACAATCGTGCGATTGCCGATTAAGGAAGGAAATTATTTAAATGAACGAGATCATTAAATTTGAAGACATGCCCCTGTCGCCCGAGGTGCTGCGCGCGGTGGCGGACATGGGTTTCGAAGAGGCGACGCCGATTCAGTCGCAGTGCATATCAGTAATAATGTCGGGCCGCGACGTGATCGGGCAGGCGCAAACGGGTACGGGTAAGACCGCTGCGTTCGGAATACCGCTGCTTGAAAAAATTGACCCCGAAAACAAAAAATTACAGGCTGTCATACTTTGCCCCACGCGCGAGCTTGCGATTCAAATAAGCGAAGAGTTTAGAAAACTTTTGCGTTACCGCGACAACATCAGAGTCATTCCGGTTTACGGGGGCCAGCCGATCGACAGGCAGATACTCGCGATAAAAAAAGGGGTGCAGGTTATTGCGGGCACTCCCGGGCGGGTAATGGACCACATGGAGCGGCGCACCCTGCGTATGGACTCCGTAAAGTGCGTCGTGCTCGACGAAGCAGACGAAATGCTCGACATGGGTTTCCGCGAGGACATGGAATTTATTTTGGAAAAAATGCCGGAAGGCCGGCAAACGCTTTTATTTTCCGCGACTATGCCCGCGCCGATTTTAGAGCTCACGAGGCTTTATCAAAACGATCCGCAATTAATTAAAGTCGTCCATAAAATCCTTACCGTGCCAAACGTCGAACAGGTCTATTTCGAAGTAAAAGAATCTTTAAAGCTCGAAGCTTTCTGCAGGATAATCGACGCGGAGTCGCCGGGGCTGACGCTGACGTTTTGCAACACAAAAAAGCGTGTGGACGAATTGGTTGAGCTTCTGCAGGGGCGCGGGTATTTTGCTGAAGGCTTGCACGGGGATTTAAAACAGCCGCAGCGTGATCTTGTAATGAAAAAATTCCGCAACAAGACTCTTGAAATTTTGGTTGCGACCGACGTTGCCGCGCGCGGGCTCGACGTTGACGATATAGAGCTTGTGGTGAACTACGACATGCCGCAGGACGAAGAATATTATGTCCACAGGATCGGGCGGACGGGCAGGGCGGGCAAGGCGGGCAGGGCATATACGTTCGCGGTGGGGCGCGAGATAAACCGTCTGCGCGAAATCATGCAGTTTACCCAGGCAAAAATTTTACGCAAGTCTTTGCCGTCGCTAAACGACATCGAGGAAATAAAAACGCAGCAATTTACAGAAAAAATAAAAGCCGTGATAGAAAACGGCGGGTTAAGCAAATATTCGGCGCTGGTCGAAAAGCTTATGGCAGAAGACCATACGGCGCTCGACATAGCCGCGGCGTTGTTCAAACAATACCTGTTCGACCCGGATGCGTCCGAAAACGGCGACGAATTATTCGTAACCGAAACGGCCGCGCGTGAAACAGCCGCCGAGCCGAAAAAGAAAGGCACCGAAAAATTATTTATCAGTTCGGGGAAAAAAGACAAAATAAAACCGGGCGACATAGTGGGCGCTATTGCCGGTGAATGCGGATTGTCTGGCCATCATATAGGCCAGATAGAAATATTCGACAACTTTACGTTCGTCGATGTGCCAAAAGCATATGTCAAAGTGATTTTAGCCGGCATGAAAAATAAAAAGATCAAGGGCAAAAAAATTCATGTTGAGCGGGCAAAAGCAAAAGCATAAGGGATTAAAACTTGCCGTCCGCGTAGATGTTGAGGCGGTGCAAATCTTTTTTTTCGCAGATGGTAACAAGAATGTCGCCGGAATGGATTATCTCGTCCGGCTTAGGTGAAATAATCACGCCGTCGCCGCGTTTTATGGCCATGATGTTAATGCCGGCGGCGGCGCGGATGTTGTTTTTTAATATTGTGTGGTTGATCCAGGCAGGAAGCGGCGCGATCTCCATTAGCCCGTAGTCCTTAGACAGCGCGATGTAGTCGAGGATGTTGGGATAAGAGAGTTCCGTCGCTATTTTTGCGCCCATTTCCCATTCCGGGAGCACGACCCGGTCTGCTCCTACCTTTTCGAGTATAAGTTTTTGAGTTTCATTGTACGCTTTTGCCACAACGAGCTTCGCTCCGCTTTGCTTTGCAAAAAGCGTCGCCATTACGCTTGAAGTTAAGTCGGTTCCGATCGTTACGACCACCACGTCAAACTGCCCGAGATCCATCGAATGGAGGGCCATTTCGTCCGTCACGTCGAGCTGCACGGCTTCGGTCGCATACTGCGCCATCTCCCGCACGGCTTCCATATTCGTATCGCAGGCCAGCACTTCATGTCCGCTTTCTGCGAGTGATCTTACGAGGCTTTTTCCGAACCTCCCCAAGCCTAAAACCGCAAATGATTTTGATTTATTCATTTTTTTTCGGCCGCGCCTTTCTTTAAAAAAATTTAATCCAATCAACCTATTATTATGTTTCCCTCCGGATGGCGAACCGCGCTTTCGGAAATTATTTTATGCGGCAGCGACAAAACAGCCGTCACGCCGCCTATCCTGCCCAGCAGCATACATGCCATTATAATTATTTTTCCGCCGGTCGTTAGGTAAGGCGTGATGCCGAGCGTAAGCCCGACAGTGCCTGTAGCGGAAAATGTTTCGTACACAATGTCGAACAATGAAAATGCACGCAGGCTTTCCGTTTCGGTAAACGAAAGGATAATCGAAGCGGCTGTTACGATTATCACGTACAGCCCGGCCACGGCCAACGCTTTTTGCAAGGTGATAACTGCGATTTCACGTTTATGCAGGACGATATGCTCCTTGTTTTGCAAGACGGAAAAAACCGAAGCGAATATTACGACGAGCGTCACGGTTTTTACGCCGCCGCAGGTGCTGCCCGGAGAACCGCCGACGAACATGAACAGGAGCGTGAGAAGCTGCGAGCCGTTGCTTAAATTATGCTGGTCTACGGTCACATAACCCAATGTGCGCGGCGTAACGGATTGAAACAGCGAAGCCATTGCACGTTCCCCTGCGCCCATCCCGGCGAACGCCCCGCTGCCGAAACTTTCCGCAAGCAAAAAAAATACCGTGCCGAAAAGCGTCAGCCCGATCGTCACTTCCAAAACTACGCGGCTGTGCAAAGACAGCTTTTTGTTTTTAGAAAGCACGTCGATCCAAACCGCGTAGCCCAAGCCGCCGAGAGTGACTAAAAAAACCATTGTCAAATTAACAGACGGCACGTTCGAATACCGCTGCAGACTGCCTTCGCCCAATATGTCGAAACCCGCGCTGCAAAAAGAGCAGATCGAATGGAACAGCCCGTACCATAAGCCTTTAGCAAAACCGACATTTTCGCCGCGCATAAAAGCCGGCGTCATTATCAAAGCACCGGCCGCCTCTAAAATAAAAGTGCCAGCCACGGCTTTTTTTATCAGGCTCATGATATCGCTCATGTCTTTATGGTTAAACATTTGGCGCAGCACGAGGCGCTCTTTTAATGTGACCCGCTTGCCTGCCGCCGTGAGTATGAGCGTAACGAACGTCATGAAGCCGAGCGCGCCTATTTGCCCGGTGACGAGTATCACCGCGTGACCGAACGCCGACCAGTGGCGGGCGGTGTTGACCGTCGAAAGCCCGGTCACGCAAACAGCCGACACGGCGGCAAACAACGCGTCGGCGTAATGCGTGCGCACGCCGTCGGCAGCAGCCGCAGGAAACGACAGCAAAACGGATGAGATAATCGAAACGGCTGCGAAACCGATCACGATAATACGGGGCACAGTAATTTTATGGGAAAATTTATTGTTCATGGCTGCCCTTATGCAAATTTATTTTTTTCAATGCGTTGCATAAAAATCCTAACAGCAAACCGGTTGCTGCGCCTGTAAAAACACCGAATACGGTGAGCAGCGGCAAATAAAAAATGAGGCCCGCCGTCCTAAGCAGTGCCGCGCATGCGGCGAGCTGTCCAATGTTGTGAGCGAGAGCGCCCGCGACGCTTACGGCAATGTATGAAATTTTTTTACCGAAAATAACAACAAGCAAAATAATTATGCCAACTGACAAAAACCCGCCGCAAAAACTAAGCAGGCTCGCGACTGTTCCGCGAATTACAAAAACGAACGCGGCCTTGCCTGCCGCAAGAAAAACCGCGTCTGCGCGCCCGCAAAAAAACACGCCGTACATGACTACAATGTTAGACAAGCCGAGCTTCGCGCCCGGCGGAAAAAAAGGGACGGGCGGCAGCGTATGCTCAAACGCAGCAAGCGCGACTGTCATCGCGAGCAAAATTCCGGTCAGAGTAATTTTTTTCATTTTTTTGTTCCGATGATCAAATCTGTATCCGCAGCAGACGGATTAATTTTAACGACGCGCAGCGCAATCCTGTTAGGAAGACAGACTGCGGACTGTCCGTGAAACCTTAGCGCGCCCGTGCGTACGCAGATTTGGTCGGGGCAGTCGGACTCGATAATCGCCGCCGCGTTGTCTCCAATCGAAAACGCAACCGATGGACGCTCTTCACAAAAAAAAATTTTCGCTTCTTTTTTTTCGATCGTCGTTCGCATTGTCTCTTGCCCGTCTACCGTTACAACGGCTTCAAGCCTGCCGCCGATAAAAGTCCAAAAAAATAAAAGTATAGCCGCCGCAGCCAATACGGCGACTATACATATTATTTCCGGCTTGCTTATTAGCGGCCTCGTATCCAATCGGATGGTTTGACGCTGCCTATTTGTAAAGCTTCATTGCGTTTATATACTCCATGGCAAATTCCAAATCCTTTACCGCTTCGGACGAAGGGCACGGCGGTTCGATTTCGCCTGCCACGGCTCTGGTAAAATTTTTCGCTTGGTTGCGCATCGCGCTTACGTTCGGCAGCACGGGCGACGTATATATTCCGCCTTTGCCATGCTCGTCCGTGAACACGGTCACTTCGCCGGCCCGTTGGCTCGCGAGCGGAGCGGGCAGCGTCAAATAAACGTAGCCGCGGTCAAAACATACCATTGCGGATTCTTGCCAGCTGTCGCTTGTGCTGTATGTAGCCATTTCGATAATGCCGCAAACGCCGGACGGGCTCTCGACCGAAAGCATTACTCCGGTGCGGTCCGCGTGCGTAAGCTTAAAATCTTCGCCCAACAGGTAGCGCATGAGGTTTACCTGATGGATGTAATAGTTTACGAACGCGACGTATTTATTCGCGGTATCAGCATCGATACCTTCCGGAGTTGCTTCGCGCGTAAACGAGGCGTAAGCTTCGTCTGTGCGGATCGGTTTGTTCACTCCGGTAGCGCCGCTGACCCAATCTCCGGGCGGCATTGTCAAGCGGATATATTTTATCTTGCCGAGCCTGCCGGATTTTTTCCATTCGCCTATTACGCCCATCGCATATTCTGTCGCAAGGTCCGATCGTTTATGGTTTGCGATCATATGGATCTTGCCGTTCTTTTTTGCGTACTCCGCTATTTTGTGGCCGTTTTCGGGATAAACGCAGACAGGTTTTTCCGTCAAGAGATGCTTGCCTGCGTTCAAAACCATTTTTGCGATGTTAACGTGGTTGTCGAACGGCTGCGACGATACTACGGCTTCCACGTTCGGGTCGGCCAGAAGCTCTTCCGCGTTAGCGTAAACCTTCGGTATACGGTAGGCTTCGGCTACTATTCGCGCCTGTTCGATTTTTGCATCGGTCACGCCTACTATTTCACATGTGTCGAGCGCGGCATAATTTTGCAAATGAGCCAATTGCCCCATAAAGCCGACGCCTAAAAATCCGATTTTTGCTTTTGCCATTTTTTTCCTCCGTTTGACATGTTTGTTTATTTATTTGAAAACAAGTACAACCCTTCTTTACCGGGAGCCACAATATCCGGTTTGCCGTTGCCGTTGAAATCATGCAGCCAAAAATAAATGCCAACTCCGGAATGCCCTTCGTATGGGCTGCCGCAATCTATTACATGCCTGTACAGCTGTCCGTCGCGGAATTTGTAATAACACACGAAAACATCGCCGTCGTCGCCGGGATCGTTGCCGTTGTGCGCCTTGTATCTTTTGCCTGTTATGAGTTCCATCTGCCCGTCGCCGTCCAAGTCCG
>WRDG01000141.1 GCA_009783525.1 Defluviitaleaceae bacterium
GGTACATCGATTCCTGTAAAAAAATCGAATATATGTTCCCTAAAGGGCACGCGACGGCATATGTGATCATGACCGTACGCATCGGGTACTTTAAATTATATAAACCGTCTGCATTTTACGCCGCCGTGTTTTCGGTAAAGACCGAAGACTTTGATTACACAACTATGTGCACCGGATATTTAAACGCAAAAAAGGCATGTGTCCCGCACGATGAAAATCTCAGCGCGACCGAAAAGAGCCGGATGTCGCTGCTTGAAATCGTCATGGAAATGTATGCGAGAGGAATTGATTTTGCGCCGCTCGATTTATATAAATCGGATGCGTATAGATTTTTGCCTGTGGAAGGAAGCGAACGCCTCATCTTGCCTCCGCTTTCCGCAGTGCCGGGTCTCGGTTTGTCCGCCGCAAAAAAAATTGTGGACGAGCGGGCAATCCAACCGTTTTTTACAATAGAACAATTCAAGGATCGCACGAAGGTTAATAAAACTGTTCTTGCGCTGCTTCGGTCGCACAATATGCTTGACGGTTTGCCGGAAGACGACCAAATCACACTTTTATAAAAAAACATTCATTACATTAATAAATATTTATAAGGAGACTGTATGTCAAAAATAAAAATTATCCCCTGTCTCGACATAAAAGACGGCAGGGTAATCAAGAACGAAAAATTTTTGCTCAACTCGCGCGACGCAGGCGACCCTGCCGAGCTTGCTTCGTTTTATTGCAAAGAAGGAGCAGACGCATTGGCGATGCTTGACACGACAGCCTCGCTTGAAAAACGCGGCACTCTGCTCGAAACGGTCAAACGTGTCTCTGCGCAAATTTCCGTTCCGTTTATTGTCGGCGGCGGCATACGAACGGTTTCGGACGCAGACGAA
This sequence comes from Defluviitaleaceae bacterium, assembly GCA_009783525.1. Classification (GTDB taxonomy): domain Bacteria; phylum Bacillota; class Clostridia; order Lachnospirales; family WQUN01; genus WRDG01. Next base: position 879 of record WRDG01000141.1, read on the forward strand.
GTATTGGCAGCCGGAGCGAGTATGGTTTTGGTCAATACGGCCGCAATACGCCGCCCGGAATTGATATCCGAGCTCGCAAAACAATACGGGAGCGGCCGTGTCGTAGTTGCGATTGATGCAAAACGTGACGCCGACGGAAAATACCGGCTGTGCATCAACGGCGGCCGCGAAATTTTATCCGAAACCGACGCAGTGGAATGGGCCGTCGAATGTGAAAAACGCGGAGCCGGCGAAATCGTGCTGACCGGATTTGATACCGACGGCACAAAAAACGGCTACGACTTGGAAATGACAAAAAGCGTAGCCGAAGCAATAAAAATTCCCGTAACCGCATCGGGCGGCGCGGGAATACTCGAACATTTTTATGAAGCCGTGGCAATAGGCAAAGCGTCGAATGTTTTGGCGGCTTCACTGTTTCATTTTAAAGAACTTTCAATCATGCAGGTAAAAAATTATTTGCACGGCAAAGGACTCGATGTGTTCATTTGAGCGTGTCTAAATATTTTTTCAATTGATCGGAACGAGCTTGCCCTTTGCATCCGCCCGCTTCCGCAGTGTTCATACTGCCGCAGTAGACCGCGCTTTTTAACGACAGCTCCGGCGTATACCCGTTTAAAAAACCGAATAAAAAGCCCGCGTCGAAACTGTCGCCCGCCCCTATCGTATCAACAACATCGACCTTGGGCGGCGCAGCAGAATATTTTTTTCCGCTTTGATAAAGGTCCGCACCGTCGGGACCTTTTTTTATTACGACAGTCGGGACATATTCCAAAAAATATTCCGCGGCTTCGTCCGCAGATTTTTTCCCCGATAAAAGTATTGCCTCAGTTTCATTCGGAAAAAAAATATCGATTCGCCGCAAAATTTCAAGCGGCAGCAGCCAGTTCCCGCTCGGATCCCAGTTTGTGTCGAGGCTCACAGTGAGCCCGTAATTTTTCGCCTTATGTAAAACATTCGGCAAACCTTCATGCAAACCCGTCAGCAAATAACTGCTCGCAATATGCAAATGCTTTGCGCAGCGTAAATCTCCATCTGTAATTGAATTTGCGGTTAGAATCCGGATCGAACGGTCGTCGGTCAAAATTGCCCGGTCGTTTGATTTACACAGATGCAGCCCGGCGGATGTGCCCGATGTTTTTGAAACCGCAAGCCCCGAAACATCGACGCCGCACAATTCCAATTCGTGTTTCGCAATCGATCCGAAATGGTCGTCCCCTATTATCCCGGAACCCTTTACTATTAATCCGAGTTTTGCGCATTGCGAGGCAAATATGCAAGCCGAACCGCCAAGCATTATTTCAATTCGGTTTATTATTGTTTCCGCTTGGCCGTACTTAGGTTCTCCGGTTCCCATATCGGCAATTATATCTACGCATATATCGAAATATGTGAGCACATCGTACAGGCAGCCGGTTTTTTTCATATAGTGATGTACGGACTTAACGATCCGGGGCTGTCGGGGTTGTTGCCGAGTTTAAGCGACAAATGAAACGCGAACGACTGCAGGCAAAAAATATAATGAAGAGCGGCAAATTCTTTTGAGTATGCGTTATCTAAATTAAAGTCCGACACAGAATATATAACAGCTCCTGTTTTTTTAACGTCGGCTTCCAATTGTTTTTCGTACATGTCGTCTCCGCGCATTGACAGCATAAAAACTACCGTATTGCTGTTTGCAGTGACTATCGGCCCGTGCCTGTACTCCATCAAATGATAGTAATTCGCATTAAATTCCGCCGCCTCGATAACAATATAAGCTCCTTCTATACACACTCCGTAAAGCGAGCCGCTGCCGAGGCATACAATCGAGTTCGGTTTTTTTTCCGCAGCGGCCGCAAATTTTTTTTCACCCGCTGCATATATTTCCGGGGCGTTTTTTAAGAAGCGTCTTGCTTCGCTATATAATTTTTCACTTCCCGACAAAGTTTCCGCCAATAATACAGAAGCGAGGTATAAATTAGAAAACGATTTGGTTTGGCAAACCGACTCTTCTTTTGACCATGGCAAAGGCAAAACTAAGTTTGACATTTCCACGAGCGGCGAATTTTCGCATCCCGTTATCGAAAGTATTCTCGCGGCGGGATATTCTTTTTTAAGGATGCTTATAGCTTTTAACACTTCACCTGTCCGCCCGGAACGCGACGGGCAAATAAAAACAGGATCGTTAAAGCAGCCCGCATATTCTTCGCCGCATAAAACGATGTCGCCCGCTTTAACCGCATAACACCTGCGCCCCGTTTTGATCCGCATTGACATGTGAGCGGAAAGACTCATCCAATAACTCGATCCGCAGGCTAAAAAAACGATATCGTTGTTTCCTTTGAAAAAATCCGCCGTTTCGTTTTGGCGCGCTTCCATATAATCAACGGTTTGCTTCAAGGAATCATATTGAGTATGAATTTCTCCGTAGCTTAAATAATTTTCTTTTATCACTTTGTCCTCGTAATACACATAATAAAAATTCCGCAGGAATTTTTACCGGCGTAAAAAAGCGCGTCCTTCCGTATAATTTTTATTCGATATACGTCACCAAATCCGGTTCGATTGGATGCGCCTCTTTAGTGACAGTCGGAATGCCGACGGCGATCGCTACTGCAAAATCTTTTTTATCCGGGAATTTCAAAAGCTGTTTAAAATATTCACCGCGCGGGCCGGTAAAAGCCGCGTCGGGCAGCCCCAATATAACGCTGCCGAGCCCGAGCGAATGTGCGGCGAGGGCTATAGTTTGCACGGCGATCCCTGAATCAAGCCGGCCCCATTTTGCGGAGTTGTCGCAAGAAATAAAGATGACGGTGGGCGCGCCGTAAAAAATTCCGTCGGTTCTGCCCAAAATCGAATTTGCTTCGTCATTTACTTCTTTGATCAGCTCTTGGTTTTGCACTACGGTAAAATGCCACGGCTGTGAATTGCGCGCGCTCGGCGACTGCGCGGCTGCAAGCAGCAGCGCGTCGAGTTGCTCTTTGCTTATCTGTTCGGATTTATATCCGCGGTTGCTTCTTCTGTCCGCGATCGCTTCCAATACAGGGTTGCCCATATGCATTTCCTCTTTTCTTTTTATGTTTAACAAATATAACAAAAACCCGCCTTAATAAACAATCGGCATTAATTGATTAACTGCATTTAACCGATTTTGCGCTTTGCAAAAATTCAATTTTGCCGGGATTTTTTCGCGCAAAGTCGAGTTAATCATTGAATAATTGAAATTGTATAAATTATTCTTTTGAAATGCAGCCCAACTCCTGTAAAGTTTTATTGAAACGGACTTTTTCTTTTTTATTTACGGGAAAAGATGTGTCGTACAGACAGTGGTGCATTACGTCGGCGTCCTTGAGCAATTCGTCGTAATCGCCGTGAACAGATTTTTTTTTGCTGTGCCTCGATACGGCGGTAACGATCGTTTCCGTTTCCAGTTCGTCAAACAAATTTAAGTCCGCCAATATTTTTTCCGCCTGCCCTGCGCCTTTTGCCGCATGCTTTTCGATTTCGCCCGCAGTCACTTGATAAATATCGTGCAGCATTCCGCATGCGGCGGCAATCTCCGGGTCGAGCCCGCGCCGCATCGCGAGCAATGAACAAAAATGCGACACACCATATAAATGAACAAAAAAACCATAGCAATCGGGCTGGTTTTTTTTTATTAATTTATTTATTTCAATCCGAAGTATTTCCAATCTGCCGCTATCCATTAAATAACCCCCGAAATTTATTTATATTTATTTTGCAATATTATACAATCAAATAAAAAAATAAAAAAAATAAAAAATAAAAAACGGAGGCAAACCATGAAATATTTTTATACGTTTATATTTATTTTTGCTTTTATATTTTTTGCATCAGCCTGTTCAAAAACTGCTGCCGATTTTGATATCGATCCGCCCGGTTTTTCGCTGCCTACTCAAAGCCAAGTGAACGAGCCGACGCCGTCGCCCGTAGCCGAGCCAACCGTTGCTGCCGTACCGCCCATCGGAATAATTACACCTGAACCTACTGCAGGCCAGCAGGAAAATACCGAATCAAACAACGGGCATCAAGCCGGCGAAGAAATACCCGCACCGACCCCCATCCCGCAACCCGAGCCTACCACAGAACCGACTCCCGTACCCGAGCCTACGCCCGCGGACGTTTCACAGGAACCCGCCGCAACTCCCGCACATCAATCGCCCATACAAACAGCGTCAGGCAGAGTCGGTCCGAGGCCAAATACTTCGCCTGATCCGGCAAACAGCGTATATGTATCGCCTAACGGCAACGATTCTACCGCAAACGGCTCGATAAGTGCGCCATACAAAAGCATTAACACTGCATTGGCCGCGGCCGACCCGGGCAGCACCATAATTCTGCGCGGCGGCACATACCGCGAAGGCGTCAACGTCCGCATAAGAAAACCGAACATCACAATAAAGTCGGCGCAAAACGAATGGGCCGTTATCGATTTGACAGTCCACAACGCGGGCGCTGACGAAGACTCGGGCGTGTATTTTGATGTAGGGTCGTCGGGCGGTAAATTGCAAAACGTCGAAGTGATGGGAGGCTTTTACGCCGTTTGCACAGAGACGAAATGGGATTGGGGCGACCCGTCCGACAGAAGCGGCGCATCAAACATACTTATCGAAGATTGTGTGCTGCACAGTTCAAAATATGACGTAATAAAAGTAAAGCCGAACTGCAACTACGTCACGATCCGCTTTAACGAAATTTTTAATTCGGGACAGGCGTTTGCAGGGAAACCGAAAAACGGCGAAGACAACGCGGAAGGCATCGACAATGTAAACGGCGCAAATATGACGGTGCAAAACAATTACATTCACGACATTTGTTCGACGGCAGTTTATGCCAAAGGCGGAGCAACAGACGCGCTCATCGAAAACAATCTGATCGAACGCGCTTACGGCGCGGGCATAATGGTCGGCTTCGATACAAGCCCGGAATTTTTTAACCGTTCAACCAATCCGAATTATTACGAAAACATCAGAGGAGTTGTTAGAAACAATTTGATCATTGACACAGGCTGGGAAGGCATAGGTCTATATGCCTCAAAGGATGCAAATGTATACAACAATACTTTGGTCAACGTCGCTAACGGAGGGCAATACCACAGCGCAATTTATTTCGGCCTTACGTATCAGGATTGGGAGCCGCATGCGGGACGGCCCGCAAACGTTAACCCGAGCGTCTTCAAGAATATTGTCAGCCAACCGTCCGCAATCGTGCGCCCCATGATAGAAATACGTTACGACAATAACGAGCATCTCGGCATAATGTCCGCTCTCGAAGGCAAACCGGCCATGCATGACAATTGTTATTTCATTTCGGGAAAAGTTGCGTCGTTTACGGACAGGCGGCCCGGCGGCATGCCGGACGGCGGCGGCCTTGCCGATTGGCAGTCGCATATTGGCGGCGA
>WRDG01000142.1 GCA_009783525.1 Defluviitaleaceae bacterium
ATCAGTTCTCCCGGCGTGATGCGTACGGCGATTTTTTGCATCGTTTCAGCCAGTGCCGTTGCCCGCAGGATAGGTACGGGAGCGTTCGGATTTTTTTTATAAACCGCAGTCGTTATGCAGGCCTGTTCAATGGACATGTATCTCGGTTCGGACAGCATTGCTTCTTTTAGCGTTTCTATCCGGCGGCTTTGTTTAAGCGATTTTATATGTTCCATTACAAGCTGTACCGCGCGGCGAACATATATTGCACAAACGGCTCCGCATCCTGGGTCCATTCGTGGGCGACAGTTATTATTGAACCGTCTGCGAGCTGACAGGACGCCGGATATCCTATGTGCCACCACGCGCCCGTAGTACGTTTTTTGTCGTCGCCGCCGTCAATTATTACGAATTCGTCTTTGGCGTCCCATGTTAACCCGTCCCGCGAAACGCAGCCGCGTAAGCCGTACGGGTCCCTGCGGTGGCTGTACGCCGCAAGCATCCGCCCGTCTGCGAGAGTCAGCAGATCCGCCGGATATCCCCATATGTTTGTGGGCTGCGGAGGAGTCCACCATTCGCCGTTGTTGTTTGAAAAACTGATCCACAAATGGCCGTGCCGTCTTCTGGGCGCGTGCTCCGAACGCATCATGCATACCAGCGTGCCGTTTGCGGCCCGCGCCAGGCCCGGTTCATGAAAACTGATAATTTTTGCGGGGTCGTATGCGATTGTTGAATAATATTCCCAGTGCAAACCTTTATCATCCGACCTCATTAAAAAAGAGCGCCAGAGATCGTCGGAATTTTGCCTTGTCCAGGGCCCGTTGTGCAGCCCCGACATCGCAAGGTAAAGGGTGCCGTCGGGCATTTCAACCAAGCCGTCCGCCGGCTGGCCCCAGCGCATGGGCGCGGTGTTCGCTTTGTAGGGCGCGCTCCATGTGCGTCCGTCATCATTTGAACGCAAAAAAAAGCAGCCTTCGCATTCTCTCAGGCTGTATAAATTTGACTGCGGCCCGTGGTCGTAAAAAATTCCCTGCCCGCCGTCAAAAGAATTTACCAAAAAATAAATCAAGAGCGTTCCGTCGGAAAGTTTGCTGATGCAGGGATTGTTTCCGCCGTTGTAGCCGTCCGACTTCCAAACGGTAACGATGTCCGATTCGTGCCACGTCATTCCGTTGTCCTGTGAACGGGCTAAAAAAATATCGTCGAAGTCTACGTGAATTAACCCCCGCGTGTCGCAAAAAACTGTCAAGAGATCACCGTTGCCGAGCCGCACGATGTCGCCTTCGCACAAATATCTGTCGGCTTTGCAACTTATCGTAATTTTTTTTGCGCCGATAATTTTTGCCATAAAATTTTTGCCTCTTTCAATTATAATATTATAAAAAACAAGCGGCTTGCATGTTTAAACGCCGGAAACATTAACAGGCATGTCCCGTTGTATTATACTGCAGGGAAAAAAATATTTTTTAGAATTAATTGTTAAGCAGCGTAAAAAAAATAAATTTTGCGGAGGTTTTTAATTGCATAAATTGTTGTATGTCATTTTTACGGCAGTATTTATTTTGTCGGTGTGTTCATGCGGCGGACAAAAAGATAATTTTGTTAAAAATGATACTGCGGGCGATATAAATGATGATCACGAAGCAGCCGTGCCGGACCTGTCTTTAATTGTTGACGACTCGACGTATTATTTCGACATTGTTGAAACGGTTAACGAAAACATATTGGCTATGGGTAAAAAAGATTTGCGTATTGCCGTGCCGAGCGAAAGAACAGATGTTTACGCACACTTTGCGAAAAAATTTACGGAAAGGTATCCGAACGTAACGATCGAAATTTTGGGATTAGACGGATACTTTCGTGAAGGTCCCGCTTATTACACGCAGCACCCGCCTTTCGGCGAAATGTATAGTTTCGAAAACAATGCGTATGCCGCCGCAATGGCAGAGATGATTTTAAGCGGCGATGCGCCGGATCTTTTTGTCACGCCGGGCTGGCATTTGCCAAACGACAAAATTTTTATGCCGTATTTGGCGGACATATACGAACTGATAAACAGCGACCCGCTTTTCGACCATAAAGACTATTTTATGAACGTGATCGACGCATACGCGGTTGACGGCAAGCTGTATGAGTTCCCGGTCACGTTCAGCTTCGATTATGTGGGCGTGCATAAAGATATGCCGGACAGTTTGATCGAATGGTTTAAAAATAAAAGCTCCGTAAATTGGTTCGAGCTGCTCGAAATTTACGAAGACATATACAGCCGCCAAAACGGTAAGCGCTTCGGCGTCTACGAGGAGTTTTTTTACCGCGACTCATTTAGATATGCGGCGGCGTCATACATGGATTTTTTAAGAGGGCGGGGGACGTTTGACGGAAATATGCTAATCAAAAAAATCGCGTCGGCTTTGACCGAGCCCGAGACGATTGCCTTGTTTTACGGAATGTCCACATTACAGTCGAACGCCGAATTAAAAAGGCAAAACGAATACATGTTTGTCAAATTAGCGCAAGACTTATGGCCCTTCCTGCTGCCTACGGCGCAGGAACACGGCCATTCTTTTTTGCATTTGGTTCCGCTGACGGACGAGTACGGCGCAATTTTTTTGGCGAACGACAGGGAAGTGACAAAATTGTGCGTGGCGGAAAGCTCGCCGAACAAAGTTATCGCATGGGAATTTATTAAATTTATAATGCTGCCGGAAAGCAACGGCTATTATCCGGGCGGGCATTTCGGCCTGCCGTCGTGGATGCCTACTATGGGAGTGCTTAAAAATTTGTCATATGTGTACAAACCGGGATATATGGCAAATTGCGGCGAAATATTAAACACGAAAATAAATTATATGTCGCGCCGGCCCTTCAATGTAATGTTTACCGGCAGTATTGAAGAAAACCTCGCCGTGATTTCAAAACGCATGGAGCAGATTTCGATGCTGCCCATGCGAACGCTGCCGCCGTACATATGCGAAGCGATGTTCATCCAGTATAAAGATGAAGTATCAAAAGAAAAACAAGACGCGGAAGAAATTGCGAATTGGTGGCGGGGCGCGGTGGAGCGGTTAGTGCAGTAAAGAGGTAAATATCACACCGTATATAAGCTTGCAATGAGTAAAGCTTGTTGAGATATTTTTTAGCCGTTTGCTTAATAAAAGCAGACGGTTTTTTTTAAAACAAGACATACAGCCGCCGTGTTTTGTATCATAATGTAGCTTGTACACGATTAATAATTGTAAAAAATTATAAACGGAGGTAGCGCCGCAAATGAAGCTTGACAGGTTGCTTGGGATCATAACCGTGCTGCTGCAAAAAGACCGCGTTACCGCGCCGGAGCTTGCAAAAAAATTTGAGGTCAACCGCCGGACAATCGGGAGGGACATCGACGCGCTTTGCCTGGCGGGGATACCCGTTGTTACCCGGCAGGGTACCGGTGGAGGCATTTCGATTGCCGAAGGGTTTAAACTTGATAAAAGCGTGCTTACCGCAGAAGAATTGTCCGGCATTATCGCCGCATTGAAAGGCATCGGAAGCATTACGGAAAAAACGCAGATCGAACGCACATTAGAAAAGCTAAACGCAAACGGATCGGGTAGGGCGGGCGTGTCGCAATCTGCCGGCCAAAGCAACCGTGCTGTTTCGCTGCGCGAGCCCATAATCATCGACCTCGCTTCGCACTATAAAGGGCAGCTGACCGAAAAAATCGAAACAATAAAACGAGCCGTGATTGAAACGCGGTTGATCGAGTTTGATTATTTTTATGAAAAAGGCGATTCACATCGCCGCATTGAGCCGTACTTTGTTATTTTCCAATGGTCGAGCTGGTATGTTTTCGGTTTTTGCTTGGAGCGCAGGGACTGGCGTATGTTCAAACTGCTGCGGCTGTGGAATTTGAAGCTGTGCGTCGAAAATTATAATGCGCGTGCAATTCCGCAAAAGCAGCGTGATTTTAATGCACAGTTCACAGACGACATTAAGCTTGTGGCGGTTTTTGAGCCGTCCGAAAAATATAAACTGATAGAGTCCTACGGTCTTAATTGTTATACGGAAACAGATGAAGGCTTGCGGATGGAAATCGGTTTTACAAACCGCGATTTTCTTGTGAACTGGCTGCTGGGCTTCGGCGGCAGAGTTAAGGTGCTGGAGCCGGACTGTATTGCGGATGAAATAAAAATTGAAGCAAAAAAAATTTTGTCGAGGTATAAATAAACATGCCATGCTGTTGTCGTGTTTGTCGCGGTAAGATAATAAAAAACGGAGGTTAAAAATGAAAAAAAATTATTTAACAGAAAGGCGCGGGTGTTTTTAACGCATTGTTTAAATGCGACGCGAACGGTAAAAAAATGAAAAAAGAATTTTCTTCAAAGCCGGATTGCATAACGGAGCAATGGCCCGGAATGTTTGAATTATTTTCATGGAAGGACATTGTAACCGCCATTCCTTCGCCGATGCTGGTGGTAACAGGCTGGAAATCAAACGGAAAGGAAAATGCCTGCCTTCAATCGTATGCGTCATTCGTAAGCGATTCCGGCGAGCTTGTTTGCATACTCGGCTGGGCGTCAAAAGGCGGGCATATGTATCGGTCCATAAAAGAGACGGGATGCTGCGTACTCAACTTTCCGTCGAGTGAAATTTATGATCTGTGCGGAAGAACTATTGAAAACAATCAATTTGAAACGGACGAAATAACCGCTTCGGGTCTTACCGCAGAAAAATCGGCGGTTGTAAACGCGCCGCGCATAACCGAATGTTTTTTGAATATTGAATGTGAGTTCTTGTGGGAACAGCAAAATTTTAAAAACAGCGGCAACGCGGTTGTCGGACTAAAAGCCGTACATTTTTGTATGGACAGCGAGCGGTACGACCAAAAAGCGCTGGGCAGATACGGCAAAACAGGATATTTGTTTAACCTTCATGCTCCGGCGAACCCCGATACGGGCGAAGTTGAGCAGGATTTGATCGGTATGATTGAATCGATAAAAAGGGATAGTGTTTGAAAGAAAATGTAAAAGATAATTTCTTTGGTTTGCGGAGTAATGTAAAAAAACGGCGCGACGGGTCGTCGCGCCGTATGCTATATGGTGCAATCGCAATCGGTAAATGATTGGAGCGGAACATGATACAAAATTACAATGATTTTTTAAACGCTTTGCTTGAAGCGGGTTTTTCCGGCGCGGTCGGAGGCATGGACGACGGTGTGTTCGGGCTGTTCAAATACGGCTGGACCGGCCGTTCCGCCAACGCGGATGATCTTAATCAGGCAGCGGTAAACGCGGAAGACAAAACGGAAATACAATGGCATACGGACGACCCCGACACAGACCCGTGGCAGTGGCGCATCCGTGTTTTAAAAGAACGCGGCGACATTGCATATGCAAAAATATTTTTCCGCAAAGCCGGGTACATAACGAAAGAATGGTATCCGTATTTTTTTGCCGCCCGCCGCGGCGGCATGACGTTTGACGAAGAATATTCAAACGGAACATTGAGCCGGTACGCCAAGCGCGTGTATGAAGCAGTCGCCGATAAAGGCCGCTTAACGCTGCAGGACATAAAGCGCGTCGCCGGGTTTAACCGGGAGGACAGTCCGAAAGTTGAAAGCGCTTTAACCGAGCTGCAAATGAAAATGTATCTGACCATTTGCGAAATAGATTACAAGGTTTCGCAAAAGGGCGAGCGGTACGGTTTTTCGTACACCGTTTTCGGCACAGCGGAATCTTTTTGGGGCGGCGATGTTATAAAAAAAGCAGGCGAAACAAGTCCGGACGAAGCGTTCGGAAAAATAAAAGACCGAATACTTTTGCTTAACCCGTCGGCGGAGAAAATGAAAATAAGCAAATTTATTAAGGGAACTTCTATAAACTCCGTTTCGTTATAGTAGTTCCCTTAAAGGATAAATTTTTTGCGAAACCAATCAAAATCAAGTTTTAAAAACAGCGTAAACATACCGCCCTTTGGCGCCCTTGTTCAAATCTGCGGTTTCGTTTGTGTTTACGTAGCACATTTTGCCGTTCCATTCTTCGTGTATTTTTTCTCCGTCCAAAAATACCGCAATATTTATTATCGGGTTATATGCCGGATCGTTTGTTGTAAGAAGATACAAAAATTTTCCTTTGGCGCCTTTGTTTAAATCGGCGTCGTCTCTTTTATAGGACGACGTCACTCCTCTGTGGTTTACGCGAATGGTTTCCGTTTTTTTCGCGCTGTCCAAGCACTCGCAAAGCATGTTTGTTATCGCTTTTTCGCGCGGTCCGCGTTTTACGCAAAAATATATG
>WRDG01000143.1 GCA_009783525.1 Defluviitaleaceae bacterium
TCTTTGCATTATTCCGTTTGAAATACTAAAAAACGAAGTGAATCCGTGTTCGTACAGCGACTCGTATCCCTCACCCAAATAACCCGCCAAACATATGACCGGCTTGCCGTATTTTTTTGCCAGTTGCGCGACGCCGAAAGGCGTTTTTCCGAATGCGGTTTGATAATCAACTCCGCCTTCGCCCGTTATAACAATGTCGCAACCGGCAATTTTATTTTCAATTCCGGTGTATTCAAAAACCAAATCGATTCCTTTACGCATTTTTGCCCGGCATATACCAAGCAGCGCAGCTCCGACTCCTCCCGCCGCTCCCGCGCCCGGAATGCAGGAAATATCCGTTCCCGTAATTTGATGTATAACTTTTGAATAATGCGTCAAACATGATTCGAGAGTTTCGCGCATTTTTGCGTCCGAACCTTTTTGCTCAGAAAAAACATAGGTAGCTCCGTTTGTCCCGAGCAGCGGATTTGTCACGTCACATGCGGCTGTTATTTCTATCGGTTCCAAAAATTTGTTTAACGCCGTAAAATTTGCGCCGCATATTTTTCCCGCGTTGATGCCGCCGTGCCCTACCGCGCAGCCGTCGGCGCCGTAAAATTCCGCTCCCATCGCGGCAAGCATTCCCATTCCGCCGTCATTAACCGCCGAACCGCCTATGCCGACGATAATTTTTTTTGCACCCATTTCAATTGCGCGGCATATAAGTTCGCCGGTGCCGAATGACGTTGTATAGTGCGGATTGCGTTCAGATTGCGCAAGCAATTGCAAGCCGCTTGCTTCGGCCATTTCCACGACCGCAGTTACATTGTCGTTTAACATGCCGAGTTTTGCTTCAACCAGCCTCATTAACGGGTCGTTAACGGTAAACGTGCGGTATGAACCGCCTGCAGAACCGATAAGGGCGGGCAGCATTCCCTCTCCTCCGTCGGAAAGCGGAATCGAAAAAAATTCGTGAAGTTTCTCGCAGGCTGAGTTTATGCCTTCTTCTATCGCCTCACACGCTTCTTTTGCCGTCATGCATTCTTTAAACGAATCCGGTGCAATTAAAAAGCGCATATTTTTTCGACCTCGCCGCGGGTTGGAAGAGACGGCTGAGCTCCCATTTTCGTCACGGCAAGCGCTGCGGCGCATGAAGCGAATTTTATCGCTTGCGCCATTTTTTTCTTTTCAGACAGCATAACGGCGACTGCTCCCATAAAACAGTCGCCCGCCGCCGTTGTATCGATAATGCTGTTTATTTCAAATGCGTCTTGATAAAAAATTTCGCCGCTTAAAAAATCGTTGTACACCGAACCTTTTTCTCCGAGTGTCACTATTGCTGTTTCTACACCCAATCCTTTAAAAAAAGCTACTGCTTTAGCGGCTTCTTCCTTAGTTGATGTTTTAATGCCGGTATAAAACTCGCTTTCGGTTTCGTTTGGTTTGACGACATCAACCATTTCAAATATTTTTTTATTTATTTCAGAAGCAGGCGCGGGATCAAGCATCACAGCCAGTCCGTGTTTTTTTGCCAATTTAATTGAGTATTCGACAGTCTCCTGCGGAATTTCCATTTGCACAACAAGCGCTTCAGCTTTCAAAAAAGCTTCTTCCGATTGGCCGATGTGCTCCGGCATGAGCGCCGAATTTGCTCCCGCGTCCATTACAATGCTGTTGTCGCCGCCGCAAACCGTTATAACCGCCGTACCCGTTGGCATGCCGTTTATTATTTTTGTAAATGACGTGTCGATGCCTTCATTTGAAAAGTTATTTATCATTTTGCTTCCCGCTGCGTCGCCGCCCACCGCGCCGATCAAAATAACATCGCCGCCGAGTCTTGCTGCCGCAACCGCTTGATTTGCCGCTTTGCCTCCGTTTGCCGTGCAAAAGCCGTTCCCCATAACCGTTTCGCCAATACGCGGCAAACGGGGCGCCGTTATGATCAGGTCTTGGTTGATGCCGCCGAGAACAATTATTTTACCCATATATTAACCGTCCGTAAAAAAATTTTTTTATAATTAATTCTTTATATAAAAAAAAGTCCTGTCCTGCTTCCAATCTTGACACTCAAATTACCTTATGCTACCATCCATCAGATTTTTAATAATTTTACGCTCTCGTAACTCAGCAGGTAGAGTACCTCCTTGGTAAGGAGGAAGTCGGCAGTTCGAATCTGCTCGAGAGCTTTTTTTATTGCTTTTTTTTTTCGGTGCTTTACAAATTTTTCAAAGTATAGCTTAATCACGAGATTCAATCAACAAATGTATCTATCGCAATCATCAAGGACGTGAACGAATGTATGTTATATCGGCAAAGCTTACGTTTATCATTGAGCATGCTTCGTCGTTAAAAGATAAAAGGCAGGTATGCCGAAGCCTGATCGAAAAAACCCGCAATCGTTTTAATGTTTCGATTTCGGAAGTAGCAACGCAGGATATACACCAAACCCTGACAATCGGATTGGCCGTCGTTTCGGGCGATGCCGACCATGCCAACAATATGGCCGACGAAATTATTCGCTACATAGAAAATAATGCAGACGCGGATTTAATAAGCATAGAAATTTAATTTATAAACGGAGTTGAATATTATGCCGCTTGACGGCGTTGCTGTCGCGGGCATCGTCAGTGAATGTCATAAGCTGATCGACGGACGCATAGATAAAATCATCCAGCCCGAAGATGACGAAATAATTATTACCGTCAGGGCGGGAGGCGAAAACCGTAAATTATTGTTAACGTCAAATCCTTCGCACCCGCGCGTTCATTTTACGTCTTGCGTCAAGCATAATCCCGAACAGGCGCCGATGTTCTGCATGGTGCTCCGTAAACATTTAAGCGGCGGAAAAATAATTGACGTAACCCAACCCGGCTTCGACAGGATAATCGAAATAATAATTAGTTCGCCGAACGAAATGGGCGACCGCTCAATAAAAAAATTAATTATTGAAATAATGGGCAAGCACAGCAACATTATATTGATCAACGGCGACGATGTTGTCGTCGATTCTATTAAACGTGTTTCGCACAACGTTAGTTCCGTGCGCGAGGTGCTGCCCGGAAAAAATTATGTCAGGCCCTTGCAAACGGGAAAAATCTCGCCCGTGCCGCTCGATAGAGAATGTTTTTTTAATATTTTAAAAGAAAAAGCCGGGCTCCTCGTTCAAAAAACCATATACCAATCATATTACGGCATAAGCCCCGTTATGGCGTCCGAAATTTGCATACGCGCCGGCGCGGCTCCGGAAGACAATACCGGAAGCATATCGGGGCTTCACGAAAAAATTTTCGAAAATTTTTTTTCGCTTATTAGCAATTCCGCAGAACATAATAATTTCACCAGCCGTATTTATTATACCGAAGACCGCGGGAAAAAAATTCCGTACGATTTTTCCGCCGAAGCGCTTTCGGTTTATTCGCACATGGAGCACGAAAGCTTCGATACCGTTTCAGAAATGCTCGAAAAATTTTATTCCGTCAAAGATACGGCGTACCGAGCAGGACAAAAAACCTCCGAAATGAAAAAAACCGTTAGCATGCTTATAGACCGCTGCATAAAAAAACGCGGCTTATACGAACAGACGCTGACGGAAATAGAAAACCGAGATTTGTACCGCATATACGGCGAATACATTACGGCGTACATATACGAGATAAAAAAAGGCTCCGACTTTTTTAACGCAAAAAATTTTACCGACGGCTCAGATTTTACCGTGCCCCTCGACTCCGGACTAACACCCGTTGAAAATGCGCAGGCTTATTTTAAAAAGTACAGCAAGGAAAAGAGAACGTTTGCCGCTCTCCAAAATCAAATTTCGCAAAACGAAGCCGACTATGAATATCTCGAAAGCGTAAGCGCATCGTTGTTGACCGTTACGGAAGAAAATGAAGTGAGCGAAATCCGCACCGAACTTTACGGACAGGGATACATAAAAAAACCGAATTCGAAAAAAAACAGAACCGAAAAAATATCGAAGCCGCTGCATTTCGTTTCAACAAACGGCTTCGATATTTATGTCGGTAAAAATAATTCGCAAAACGACATTTTAACGATGCGGACGGCTAACGGCAGCGATATGTGGTTTCACGCAAAAAATATTCCGGGCTCGCATGTCATCGTCAAAACAAACGGCGCCGATCTTCCGGCGGCAACCGTATATGAAGCGGCAAACCTCGCCGCTTATTACAGCAAGGCTTCGGGCGGCAGCCGGGTCCCGGTCGACTATACATTGAAAAAGCATGTAAAAAAACCGAACGGCGCCAAGCCCGGCTACGTAATTTACGAAAAAAATCAAACCGTTTACGTCACCCCCGAACAAACCCGGCCATCACCAAATTAGCCAGATCCATTCCTTTTCGCGTCAAACGAAGCGAGTCGTTTTGCTCGGCCAATAAATTATCGCCGAGCATTTTTTTTATCCAATCTCCGTACTCGTCATGATACGATCCGCCGAACCGATACATAAATTCGGCGTCGCTAACGCCGTCGTTCATCCTTAGCGACAAAAACATCGTCTCGGACATAGCATCCGCTTTTGTCAGCTCCGTGAAATTTTCACGGATTTTTTTTTGCGACCCGTTTGCGTCAATATATTTTTTTATGTCCGTTGTGTTGTTCCATCTCATGCCGTATTCCGAACCGTTTGCCAAAAACGAATGTGCTCCGAGCCCGAAACCTATGTAGGGTTTTCTTTTCCAATATCCCGTGTTGTGCCGGCAATTAAAGCCGGATTTTGCAAAATTTGAAATTTCGTATTGATAAAGACTGTTTGCTTCTAAAAATTCTTTGGCTCGGCGGTACATTGCGCGGTCGGTTGTTTCATCCGGCTGTTTTTTTTCGCCGCTTTCGATTTGCGCCGCGAGCCGGGTGCCGGACTCGAGAGTGAGGCCGTAAGCGGAAATATGCTCCGGCTCTAATATCAATACATTCTTGAGAGTTTCATCCCAATCGCGCATCGATTGGCACGGCAGCGAATACATCAAATCGACGTTGATATTTTTAATGCCGGCGGCTCGGGCATCCAAAAATGTATTTACAAACTGTTCCCGCGAATGTATGCGGCCGATTTCCGCCAATAAATTATTTTGCCACGCTTGCAGCCCGATGCTCACCCGGTTTACACCGGAACGCGCAAGCTCAAAAAAAATATTTTCGTTTTGCGCGGCTGGGTTCGCCTCGATATTTATTTCAGCGCCGACGCTCACGTAATATTTTTTTATTTCCCGCAAAATTTCTGCCAAAAAGGAAGAAGGCATCGCCGTAGGCGTGCCTCCCCCTATAAAAATGCTTTCGATTATTTTGTCGGCTAAAAAATATTTTGCCTGTTTGATTTCTTCGGCGAGCGCGTTTTTATATAAGAGCATAAACTCCGCGCTGTCTGCCTCGAACGATAAAAAATCGCAGTAACCGCATTTTTTTTTGCAAAACGGTATGTGTACATAAACCATCAAACCGCCGTCATTCATTTTCGAGTTTAAGCACGTTCATGAACGCCGCCTGCGGAACCTCCACAACACCGATTTGGCGCATTTTTTTCTTGCCTTCTTTTTGTTTTTCAAGCAGTTTCTTTTTCCGCGTGATGTCGCCGCCGTAACATTTTGCCAACACATCTTTGCGCAGCGCACCTATTGTCTCGCGCGCGATCACTTTGCTTCCGATGCACGCTTGTATCGGTATCTCGAATTGGTGCCTCGGAATTTCTTTTTTTAACTTTTCTACGATTTTGCGCCCCCTCTCCTGTGCGGAAGCCGAAAATACTATGAACGAAAGCGCGTCAACCGGTTCGCGGTGAACAAGAATGTCGAGCTTTACGAGTTCCGATTCTCTGTAGCCGTGAAAATCGTAGTCGAGCGACGCATAACCTCTGCTTCGTGACTTTAACGTGTCGAAAAAATCGTAAATAATTTCGTTAAGAGGTATTTCATAGCGCAGTAAGGCTCGGGTCGGCTGGACATATTCCATACCGAGATAAATCCCCCTGCGTTCTTGGCACAACTCCATTATGACGCCCACATAGTCCGTAGGCAGAAGGATCTCCGTTTTGACGATGGGTTCTTCCATGCGCAGTATGCGTGTTGTGTCGGGCATGTCTGCGGGATTCGACAAATCAATTTCCGTATTGTCCGTCAATAAAATTTTATATATGACGCTCGGCGCGGTGGTGACAAGCTCGAGGTTGTACTCGCGTTCAAGCCTTTCTTGAATAATTTCCAA
>WRDG01000144.1 GCA_009783525.1 Defluviitaleaceae bacterium
CACAGATTGGCAAAAAAATTAGCTGATGTACGCAAAGACAATACTCTGCCATATTTGCGTCCGGACGGCAAAACACAAGTTACGGTTGAATACGGAGACGACGGCAAGCCGTGCCGCGTTGCAGCCGTTGTTGTTTCAGCCCAACATTCCGACGATGCCGCTCAAGAAAAAATTTATGATGACATAATGAAATTTGTGATAATGCCTGTTATTCCAAAAAATCTTATCGACGCCGGCACGAAATTTTTTATTAACCCAACGGGACGTTTTGTTGTAGGCGGGCCGCAGGGCGACAGCGGCTTGACAGGCCGAAAAATTATTGTAGATACATACGGCGGCTACGCCTGCCACGGCGGCGGCAGCTTTTCCGGCAAGGATCCGACAAAGGTCGACCGTTCTGCCGCATACATGGCGAGATATATCGCAAAAAATATCGTTGCGGCAAAAATTGCATCGAGCTGTGAAATCGAAGTAGCGTATGCAATCGGCGTGAGCCGGCCGCTTTCAGTATACGCCGACACAAAAGGCACAGGTAAAATCGCAGACAACCAAATAGTCGAATTGATAAAAAAACATTTTGATCTGCGTCCCGACGCCATAATTAAATATTTTGGACTCCGCAGCCCAATTTATAAACAAACCGCCGCTTACGGACATTTTGGCCGCGCCGACTTAGATTTGCCTTGGGAAAAAACGGACATGGCAGAAATTTTGAAAAAAGCGGCGGGTGTATAATTTTTTTTATTCGCCCATCATCGCCCGAAACATATCTAAGTTATAGTCTTCGTTGACAAACGAACCTTTAAAGCTGAACAGATCGTCGAGGTCCAATGTTTCGATCACGACCGGCCCGGTTTCGCGGACGTACGCGTTGCGGTATATGAGCGCGGCGGCCGGGAACTGCCCCACGCCTGTGGGCGTGAACAAAGCAAATTTGTTTGTCACGCGGTCAAACTGCGTACCGAGCGCGAACAATATAGGTGCATCCAATCCGTTGAGCGAAGCGTAAGACGCCAGCAAAATAGGAAACTCCGCTTTATATTTATTCGGGTTGTTCCAATTTATTTCGGAAAGCATCGCAGGCATCCCGTAATTTTGCACATATTTTAACGGTAATTGATCGGGCATGTCCAAACCGGTTGTATCGACATATTTGTCGCCCGGGTTTACAGAATAGCCCTGCCTTCCGTCACCCTGATGTATCGAAGGTTCGAAATATCCGTGGCGGTCAATCACGTCGCTCGTTTCGTATGTGTACCGTTCAAGCGCTTCAAGCACCTTGGGATTTGACGTTGTCCAATTCCCCGCAACCACGAGAATTTTCGACTGCAGGTCTTCTTTTATAAATCTGTTTATCTCCGCGTAAAAATTTCGCTGGCTTTCCGTTAAAAAAATCAATTGGTCAGTCAATCGGGCTTTTAAAAAACCATTTGCGTTGTAAACCATATTGTATGCGCTTTTTAAACCTACGATTCCCTCGTGTAAATCATCGCGGGAATCTTTTTGGTTGTGCCATGCCGCCATCATGTCATCGAACGAACCGTATTTTTTTATAAGCCAATCGCCGAATTGTTTTTCCAATACGCGGAAATAAACGTCAGGCATATTTTCCGGTGAAAACGTATAGAAAAAATAATTGTCTTCGTTTTGAATTTCAAAAAAAGCCACGGACGGATCGTCTTTAATCGCTATCCCGGTATAAGGATTAACTGTTTCGAATATAATTCTGACTGCGTTTTTATACGCCGCTTGAAAATCCGGATCGAACTGCAGAAGCATGAACGGATGCTTGTTTGATGTTTGGTCATATCCCGGATATCCGCTGTGCGAACCGAAACTGTACCATATGGGAAAATAAATGCTTATGTGTGTATATATTCCGGCGTTTCCCATCGCATAAATAAAATAATGAAGCTTGTCCAGATCATTTTGATCGACTACGGAGCTGCGGTCGCTCATCATTGTAAAACCCGCCCCATGAATGCGTATCAAATTTACTCCGCGCTTCGCAAGAACCTTGGCCATATAATCGAGGTTGTTCTTGCTTGCGTTCAATGTTTCGTGGCCGGTGTTTACGCCCCAAAAACGTACCGGCATTCTGTTTTCATATATAAAATTTTCGCCGTCCGCCATAATAAATCCATGGATACCGGCATATTCATCATTTAAAAAACGAAGGTCAAGCGCGGCTTCGCCAAAACGGTCGTAACCGGGTTCGAAAGCAAAAAAACCTTCTTCCGGTTTAAGCTGCGGTTCGTCCGGTTTGCGTTTCCCCGCAGGCACGAACGGCTCGACAGTTAAAAGAAAGCAATCGAAACCGGCTGCATAATTTCGCATCCCGTCGCCGCTCAATTCCAAATCGCGTTTCATTTCGATTTCGAATATATGCGTTCCCGCCTCCAAAAAAACTTCGCCCAAATATACCCAGTTTGCTCCCAACCATTTGCGTATCTCGATTGAATCGAGCAGTGTCAGATCCCAGCCGCATTCTGTTTTGTCGCCGCCGTTAAAGCTCCAATAGAACGGCCCGTGCAGCCAAAATTTTCTGGAGTATAAAGTGTACTCTGCAGATTCCTTTACCTCTATTTCATATTTGGCAATCATTGTGACACTGTCGTCAACCCATCCGCCTATGCTGAGCCAATTGCCGCCGGATAAAATATCGAAATTGTCGTCCGGTCCCGCCGTGTGTATTCCGAAATATGAAGTCGAATGCGGAAAATTGGTTTCGATATAATCTTCACCCTCCCACCAGATATAGGTGTCGTTCACAACCGGCTCGTAAACGGGCTGCGCGAACGGTTCGGGCGAATAAAGAACATAAATGGCGTCTTCCGGAATATTTATACGCAAGCCTTCGTCCGTAAGCTCATGCTGCAACAATTCTTTTATATAACCGTTTTCGTTTAGCACGGCGAAATAGCCGTGCGTTTTATTTTTTAACGTTACCGCCGCTTCAATCAAACGCACCTGCATCATGCCGCCGCCGACCGCTACAATAAGATTCTTGTCGATTATTCTGCCGGTGCCTGTGTCACTACGGCCTTCTGTTATCACTTCGGTTGTAAAACCGTAAACTTTTTCGTCGGTCATTGTTTGGATCAAAATTAACTCGGAGTCGGCAAGAGGCTTATTGTCTACGGAAACGACCACTACAGATCCGTAATAGTTTTGCGTTTCAATAATCACGTCGCTAAAATCTTTTTTTGCTTTATCTAAAAATCCGGTTATCCCCTGCGCTTTTTCGGTTTCTATAACAAGATATGCGTCTTCGAAGTTTAACGTTAAATCGCCGTTTATGCTTTTTACATATGAATCTGCAATCAAGTGTTCGATGTCCGCTGTTTCCAATTTGGTTTCATCTCCGAAGACACGCATGACCTTTCCGGTGTAAAAAGCAAGCGGGCTGACAAAATCGGTTTTATGCATCTCATACGCATGTACGACTTCGACAGTTTTATCGGGATTAATCCAGTCGGGCACGAGACTGTCGCCGGGCTCGTTCGTTTCGGAACCGTCTACGGTTTGGTCCCCGCCGTTGTTGTCTGCAACGGTTTTGTCGTCTGCGTTTCCGAACCGGTTGTTAAAAATAAAAAACAGCGCGACAACCGCCGCCAACACCAAAGCTCCAGCCGCAATCCCGATAATTAACGTTCTTTTTTTCATTGTTTACCTCCCGTATTTTTTTTCATCCTTTGCCTGACTGCTTCATACAATATAATACCGCCCGCAACCGATGCATTGAGCGAGCCGCTTTTATTTGCGCCGGGCATTGGCAGTTTAAGCAAAGCATCCGCTTCGTTGCAAATTTCGTCCGTCAAACCGCAAGCCTCATTGCCGACAAGAATGCAGCACCCTTTTTTCATATCAACTTCATACGGCGTGACATTTCCGTTTAAATGCGCAGCATAAATCTTTAAATTATTTTCTTTTAAAAAACGGACGCTTTTTACAGACGACTCGGCGACAATAACAGGCAGCCTCAGCGAATATCCGGCCGACGCCCTGATTACCTTCGGGTTGTACGGATCGCAGCCGTCGTTTGTAAGCAGAACCGCCGCGGCGCCGGCCGCGGCCGCCGTGCGTATCAAAGCGCCTACATTGCCCGGATCTTGTAAATTTTCGCCGAATAATATTAAGGCGTCTTCCAAAATTATTTTTTCAAAAGAAAAAAATTTTTGTTCGCAAACGGCGGCAATCCCCTGAGGCGTTTTTGTATCCGACAATCCTTCAAAAATTGCGTCCCTTACAACAATGCACTCGGCACGGCCTGCCAACACGGACAAATTATTTTCTTTCGCATAGCTTTCGGCGCACAAATAATAACACACCGTCCAATCGGAAGGCATTTCGCAAATAATTTTATCGCCTTCGACGACAAAACGTTTTTGCGCGTCTCTCCCCTTTTTATTCAACAACGCGCGCGCGTCTTTGACCAAGTTTTTATTTATTTCGATCGCCATAAAAAAATCACTCCGTTTTTCTTGGAGTGATTTTATTTTATTTATATTTCAAACACAAATTTTAAGGCATCATTTATTTCGCAGCGTTTAAAAATATATGTATGAATTTTTTCGAAGCTTTTTTTTTGCAAAGTGTTACACGCGAAAATAAATTATCTGCACTATTCTTTAAAAACCGCTGTTGAGTATGGCGGCATTTGCACATCGTTGTTTCGGATCCGCACCGAACCGCCGTCCGCAGTTAAAAATCCCTGCAGCTTGTATTCGCCCGGCAATATATCCAAAGACCACGCCGCAGCTTCACCGGCGAGGTTATGCACGATCAAAACGCTTGAGCCGTTCAAGGAGCTCACATGCGCCGAGAGCGCACGCGAGCCAAGGTCAACAGCGGCCGGCGTGCCTCTTGCAATTTCCGGGTGTTTATTTTTTAACATGATAGCGTCGATGTAAAAACGCAGCAGAGAATTTTTGTCTTTGAGCTGTTCTTTAAAACCCGCCGTCAAACTCTGCTGCTGGTCGGCTCCGGAGGGCGGATACGGACGCCCGGTCTTATCGTTCGCGCTCCATATCATCGGCTGGCGTTTATTTTCGTCTCTGCCGGAGCCCGTCATGCCGATCTCTTCGCCGTAATATATAAACGGGACGCCCGGCATGAAAAGATACATGGCGGCGCACATCTTTTGATGCGTGAGATTGTTCATCAAAAAACCGGCACTCCGCGAGTTGTCATGGTTTGATAAAAAAGGCGCGTCGATCGCCGACGGATTTTTATTTTTTATTCGCTTGTCCCAATCCACTATCTTTTGCGCAAACCCGGAGCCGTTGCCGCTGCGCAGCGCCGCCACGATTTCGCCGGACGGATTTGAAAAAGGAAAATTAAAAAAACTGTCCGCTCCGCTTTCGTAATACCGCTCAATGGTGCCGGCATCTGCCCACGCTTCGCAAACCACGTACACATTCGGGTCTATCGATTGCGCCATGCCGCAGAACCATTGCAAAAATTCGATATTTTTCGCTGCGTTTTTATCGAAAAATTCTATGACGGCGTCAAGACGGAAACCTGCGACTCCCATGTCCAGCCAAAACCGTGTGATTTCGACTATCTCTTCCTTTAATTTTTCGTCGTCGAGATTGAGGTCGGGCATCTGATCCCAAAAAACCGCTTGGTATTGCCAACCGTTTGCAAGTATAAAAAAATCCGGCAATACGCCTTTTTCGTTTGTAAAATTGTAATAGCCGATGTACGGATTATGTTCTGCGCAAAGTATTTCGACTGCGCAGATATTTTCGCCGCAGCCCGGCACAGAAAGGCTCGCGGTTGCGGACATAAACCACGGATGTTTTGTCGATGTATGGTTAAGCACGAGATCTATTATCACTGCGATGCCGCGCTTGCCGCATTCGGCTATCAATCGTTCGAAATCGTCGAGCGTGCCGTAGAGCGGATCGATATCCATGTAGTTTATGACGTCGTATTTATGATACGTGGGTGACGGCATGACCGGCATGAGCCAAATGCCGTCGATGCCCAGCGAATTTTTCGTGCCGTCGTTTAAGTAATCGAGACAATGCGTGACGCCGTTTAAGTCGCCCATTCCGTTGCCCGTCGAATCGTAAAACCCGCCCACGAATATTTCGTAGAAGTTTCTGTATTTGTCCGTGTTCGCTCGGTGACCTTCGCCGGCACAAGCGGATAAAGCAAACGCCAAACAAACGGCCGTA
>WRDG01000145.1 GCA_009783525.1 Defluviitaleaceae bacterium
GGCTGATTGTCATGACATGCGATTTGGTTTATATTTAAGGTATTAATTTGTCAATGAAAGAGGTATCAGTATGTATTCTGTGCCGCTCCGTACTTTGTTCAACGAGTTTAACCTCTCTTTTTTAACCGACAACGTGCCCATAGACGACATGGTAATCACCCAGCCGAACATCAACAGGCCGGCGCTTCAGTTAGCCGGTTTTTTTGATTATTTTTCGGCCGAACGCCTTCAAATAATCGGAATGGTCGAGCATAACTATTTGCTTAAACATAATGACGCGCAGCGGCAAGAAAACCTGCGCAGGATTTTCGAGTATAAAGTCCCGTGCATTGTCATATGCAGGGGCTTGAAAATATTTCCTGAAATGCAGGCATACGCGGAGCAATACAATGTGCCCGTATTCGGTTTTCCTTCGGGGACAACGGATTTTATAGGCGAGCTTATCCCATGGTTAAAAGTCCAGCTTGCCCCGCGCATTTCGATCCACGGATGTTTGCTCGACGTCTACGGCGCCGGGATACTTATTACCGGCGAAAGCGGAATAGGCAAGAGCGAAATGGCGCTCGAGCTGATTAAACGCGGGCATCGTTTCGTAGCGGACGACTTGGTGGAAATCAAGCGTGTGTCGCAAGGGACTTTGGTCGGAAGCTGCCCGGAGCGTATCCGTTATTTTTTAGAATTGCGGGGTATCGGCATAATAGACGTGCAGCAAATGTTCGGCATCGAATCAATTAAAGCGACGCAGTCGATCGATTTGGTCATTAAACTTGAATTGTGGGACGGCAATAAAACGTACGACCGATTAGGGACGGAAGAAGAGTACACCGAAATATTGGGCAATAAGGTTATGAGCCATACTATACCCGTTAGGCCGGGACGTAATTTGGCGGTTATCTGCGAAGCCGCTGCCATCAACAGGCGCCAGCGCAAAATGGGATACAACGCGGCGTTGTCGTTTACCGAAAAAATAATGAGGGATTTGGGAAAGGGATAATTGTTGTTAGACGGTTTAAAAAAAATATTGTGTGAAAATAAAATATTTACCGATTTTCCGATGGCGAAATATACGTCGTTTAAAATCGGCGGACTGGCGGACTTTTTTATTTTGCCTGATTCGCTTGCCGAAATTGCAGGTATCGTAAATTTTTGCAAAAAAAACGAAGTACAATTAATACTGCTTGGCCGCGCCACCAACGTGCTTGTTTCGGACAAAGGCATACACGGTGTTGTTATGTCACTTGCTAATTTTAATAAAATAAATTTGCCGGGAGACTGCAAAATTATTGCCGAAGCCGGCGCGCCGCTCGTTTCAATTGCGAATGCAGCCGAAAAAAACGGTTTGGCGGGAATCGAGTTTGCTCACGGGATCCCCGGAACGGCGGGCGGCGCGGTTAACATGAATGCGGGTGCATACGGCCGAAGCATGAGCGATGTTTGCATCAGCGTTGATATTTTTACGAATGAACGCATAATCGAAACAGTCAGCGCAAATAAAATGGATTTTGATTACAGAACCAGTTGTTTTCAAAATGATAATACAATAATTTTGTCTACCGTTTTTCAATTGCAGCCGGGCAACCGCGAACAAATAAAAAATGAGATTAGCGAGCTTAACAAAAAACGAAGGCAGTCGCAGCCGCTCGATTATCCGAGCGCGGGCAGCATTTTTAAAAGGCCGCGCGATTATTTCGCCGGCAAATTAATTGAAGACAGCAACTTAAAAGGCTATTCAGTCGGCGGGGCTCAGGTTTCGCAAAAACACGCCGGTTTTATTATTAACAACGGGCATGCGACTGCTGATGACGTAAAAAAATTGATAAACCATATTACAGAAACCGTATACAAAAATTACGGCGTTTTATTGGAAACCGAAATAAAATTCTTGGGGGAATAGCATGCGCTTTGTAATCGTCACCGGAATGTCCGGCGCAGGTAAAAGCGAAGCGTTAAAAATTTTCGAAGACGTCGGTTTTTATTGCGTCGACAATCTGCCTCCGTCGCTGATAGGAAACTTCGCCGATGTATGCCTTCACGGCGGAGCCGACATAGAGCAAGCCGCCGTTTGCACGGATACGCGCGGCGGCAAATTGTTTGAAGATTTTTTTGTCGGTCTGCATGCTTTGGATTCGCTCGGCATAGCGTACGAAATATTGTTTCTTGACGCGTCGAACGAGTCACTTATAAACCGATATAAAGAAAAGCGCCATATTCATCCGCTCGCAAAAAACGGCCTGATCAGTTCGGGCATCGAACGCGAAAGGATTCTGCTTGCCGAAGTAAAGCAAAAGGCCAACCATATAATTGATACAAGCAAAACGCAAATGCGCCAATTTAAAGAACGGATTGTTGATCTTTTCGTTAACAAAAAAAATTTTACCCCGATGACCGTGCATTTATTATCATTCGGCTATAAATACGGCTTACCCGAAGAATCCGACCTTGTGTTCGACGTCAGGTTCCTTCCCAATCCTTTTTACATAGATGAGTTCAAGCATCAAACCGGCCGCGAAATTCCTGTGCGCGAATTTGTTATGAATCATGATATCAGCAAACGTTTTTTAAACGAAGCTTCAAATATGCTTTCGTTTTTAATACCGGAATATATTCGGGAAGGTAAAACATACTTGATCATCGGAATCGGATGCACGGGGGGCAAGCACCGTTCGGTTGCTTTGGCCGAAGCGTTAAGCGAGTCGCTTATAAAAAACAATTTCCCCGTCGCATTGACACACAGGGATATATCGGAAGGCGGTTGAAATGGCTTGTCATTTGCATCCGATGTGCGTAAAGAACTTTACGATATTTTTTCTGCCGCGCGGCACTGCCTTCTTGCCGAAATGTCGGCGTTGATATTGTCTGCGGGTAATTTAGACGGCAGCCAAATAAAATTTTTATCATCCAACAAGCAAATACAAAAAAAATATTATCGTTTAGTTGAATTAATTTTCGGCTCGGATGAAAGCAATATTTTATGCGTCGACGGAATAAAAAAAGCCGCCGGCATTGAACCGGACAGGCATTTGAATAAAACCGTAGTAATGGGGCAATGCTGCCGCCGCGCATTTATACGCGGGAGTTTTATAGCGATCGGCACACTTAGCAATCCGGAAAATTTTTATCACGCAGAATTTGTTTATCCGAAAGAATTTTTATTACTCGCCGAAAATATAATCGAACTTTTACAATCGTTCGGGTTAAAACCAAAACAAACGGAACGAAAAGCCCACATCGTAATTTATTTGAAAGAGTCTGAAAATATTGCGGATTTGTTGAATATAATGGAAGCCCACAAATCGCTTATGCAATTGGAAAATGTCAGAATATTAAAAGAAATGCGTAACGACGTTAACAGGCGCGTAAATTTCGAAACAGCAAATCTAACAAAAACAGTCAATGCCGCGGTTGCGCAATCGGATGCAATACAATATATAGCCAACACGAAGGGTCTTTCATATCTGCCCGAACAGCTCGAAGCAGTAGCTCGGTTGCGGCTTGAATACGAAACCGCAAGCTTGGCAGAAATAGGCAGAATGCTTTCCCCAACCGTCGGTAAATCCGGAGTAAACCACCGTTTACGAAAAATTAACGAAATTGCTGAAGAATTGAGAGGGGAAAATAATTAATGACAGAAAAAAAAATAATTGTTAATACTGTTTTTGACTCGCGGCCGGCATCGCTTTTAGTTCAAACCGCCGGAACATTCGTCAGCAAAATATCTATAAGCATGGACGAAAAGACCGCAAACGCAAAAAGCATAATGGGAATTGTTTCGCTGGGTATATCAGAAGGGCAAATGATAACTTTAACTGCGGAGGGAAGCGACGAAAAACAAGCCGTTCCGGCTATCGAACAATTTTTTTTAGTTAAGTAAACCGATGCAAATCATATCGTACGGCTGTACCGGCTGATCGACAATAATTTTAACGATTTGGCCGGGATGCGGTACATTATTTATTTCGCTGTCGTTTGTGTTTTTGATGGAATTTATTTTTTGCGTAAATGTATCGCCTGAATGACGAAAAATTTCCGTTTCGTCGCCGACGTTAAATTTTTTCTTTTGCATAACGGTTGCCGTTCGCGTTTCGGCGTCATATTCAAGAACCATTGCCAAATAATCGCGCCGTTTTACATCGTTGATTAATAATTTGTTTTGCATCGGGTTGCCAAAATAAAAACCGGTGCAAAAATCTGTTCCCTTTCGGCTCGACATATCTGTGATGTCCCGGTAAAACGGGATTTTTTTATTATATAAAACATTATCAACAAAATAGTCGTCGATTGCCGACCTGTACGCTTTAACCGTTGTTCCGACATAAAAGGCCGATTTTATTCGGCCTTCGATTTTGAACGAATCAATGCCGGATTCAATAAGCGCCGGCAAATGACCGACCATGCACATATCGTCCGCCGCGAACAATTCAAATCCGTTTTTGTCGCCGTCGATTGTGTACCATTCGCCGTCCCTGCTTCGTTCCTTTATTTGATACTCGTACCTGCACGGATGAGCGCAAGCTCCTCTGTTCGCATCTCTGCTGAGCATGTAATTGCTTATATGGCACCGCCCCGAAACAGCCATACACATCGCGCCGTGCACGAACGTTTCTATCTCCGTGCCGCAATGCACATTTTTTTTTATAAACAATATTTCGTCCAACGACAATTCGCGAGCCAAAATTATTCTTTTTGCTCCGAGCTCGCGCCAAAAATTTACTGACCGCGCATTGACTGTATTGGCCTGCGTGCTTATATGTATATCAATTTTTTTGTTTATTTTTTTTACTACCGAAAAAATACCCGGGTCGGCCGTTATTATCGCATTTGCGCCCATATCGGCTATATCGCATAAATATTCAGGCAAACCGGCAAATTCGTTGTCACGCGCATAACTGTTGACCGCTGCATAGACCTTTACCCCGCGATCATGCGCATATTTTATCGCGTCGTTCATTTCGGAAAGCGAAAAATTTTCCGCACCCGCGCGGAGATTGCAGCGTTCGCCGCTCAAATAAACTGCGTCCGCGCCGTACGCAACCGCTGTCTTTAATTTTTCGGAATTCCCGGCCGGAGCCGCAAGCTCCGGTTTTTTATTTAACCGGCTCATCAAAATAATTGGTTGTACTGTTCCTTGGCTTTAAGAAAAGCATTGTAGTCATGAGTAAAAAAATGCCGGCCGGTTTCGTCGTCTTGCAAAACAAAATAAAGCCGGTTTCCGGATTCGGGATACAGAGCCGCTTTAATACAATCGGCGCCGGGGCTTGCGATAGGAGCCGGAGGCAGTCCGGCGTTAATATATGTGTTGTACGGAGACACTACTTCCAAATCCGCATACAGCAGCCGGTCTCGTTTTTTATCCAAAACATACAAAACGGTCGAACACATTTCCAATTTTATGTTTTGCTTCAGCCGGTTGTATATAACTTCCGCCACTATTGGCCTTTCTTCGCGGATGCGAACTTCCTTTTCAATAATTGACGCAATCACCACTATTTCGTTTACTGTCATTCCAAGCTCGGCCGCTCTTTGTCTGTATTCGTCTGTAAAAATGTCGTCAAAGCGCGAAAGCATTTTAAAAATAATTTCGTCCGGCGTCGGCTCTCCCGAAACAAAGTAAGTGTCCGGAAATAAATATCCTTCCAGCCAATTCGGCCCGCGCGGAATGTCGCGCAAAAACCAAAAATGAACGCCATACGCTTCGCATGCGGCGATAAAATCATCTTTGTCCATTAAATCTCTGTCTTCAAGGTAAGTGGCGATATCTCGTATATTCCACCCTTCGAGTATAACGATTTTGTTTTCGGGTATCGGCTCGGCTTTCGGTTGGGTGCGCAACGTCACGTTTATGTCCGTGCTGTTCATGTTCTTGTTCAATATATATGTTCCGGCTTTGTAATATGTGGAGCTTCCTTTCAACAGCAGCTCGAGACGGTATAAATACGCGCTTTCGATGAGCTGCATTTTTTCGAGCATTTGGGCTGCAACCTCAATCGGTGTATCTTCTATTAAAACGAACTCGACTTCCATATTCGGTTTTTCCGATGTAAGCCGCGCAGAAAAATCTTCCCCTGCATGATAGCCCTCCAAGGAATATTTATGGACAAAATATACGACCAAAACAAAAACCATTATGTTAAAACATATTCCTATTACATACAGA
>WRDG01000146.1 GCA_009783525.1 Defluviitaleaceae bacterium
ACGACATGCAGATCCGTCCGGCTCAAATAAGTGACCGGCGCGCATGTATGGATCCGCCCTTCGTAAAAAAGAGACAAAAAAAAAGTGTGCAATACGTCGTCGCGGTTGTGGCCGTATGCGACGCGGCCGGCAAAAATTTTTTTCGCGTGGTCGTTTAACGCGCCCTTGCGCATCTTTGAACACAGCGCGCACGGATTTTTTTCTTTGCGGACGTTGAACACAACATCGGCTATATCCGTTTTGATTAATTCAAAAGGAACGTTTAAATTTTTGCAATAAGCAGCGACGCCGGACGCGTCAAATTCTTTAAATCCGAGGTCTACAGTAGCCGCCGCAAGCGAGTACGACGGTTCGTAAAACCGCCGCATTGCCGCCAGCGCGGCAAGCAGCGTGAGGCTGTCCTTGCCGCCGGACACGCCCACCAAAATTTTGCAGCCCGGAACGATCATTTTATAATCATCGCATGCGCGGCGCACATGGCCCATAATATTTTGCAGCGTCAAAAGAACCTCGGGAGAAAAAAATTTATTTCGCAAAGCATACAATTATTATTTATAGGACGCAATAAAATATAAAGAACGTCTGCGGAATAAACGAAAAGAGAGCTGCCGCATAATATGCCGCAGCTCTTTTACTGTCAAAAAAAATAAACACATCATTAATAATTTTTGTTAATGTAAAACAAAAACGGAGGTACACATGAGCGAACCATACATCAAGGTCTTTGCCTCGGGCGAGGGCATAGAGGCGCGGCGATACGTTTCGGGCGCGCAGGTTTTGGACGAGGGGCTTATCAACGGACGGCTTGTTTCGCGTTACCGCAACGCTTCGGGGCAGGTCGTGCCGGAGATGCACCTGCACCCGGACCATTTAAAATATATGGCGGAAAAATACGGCGGTGCGCAGGTTTTTATTCTGCACATCGGCGGAAAAAATTTGGACGGCGGCTGGAGGACCAAAGATTTTTACGAAAGGGAATCGGTTTTTGTCAACGAGCTTGTTCACGACGAAGCGCAGGTTGCCGTTAACGTGTGTACTAAAATGCACGGCTCGGATTTTTTTATCCGTTGGCTTGAAATAAAAAACATATCCGAAAAGCCTTGTTCGATTGACGCGCTGTCGCCGTATGCGGGGCATATATGGACGCACCGCTTTTGGGAGCACTGCGAAATAACCGAGTTCGCCGAAGAAAACCCGTTTGAAATAGCGTATAACCACCGTAAAACATGGGGGCATGAAGGAGATTTTTATTTCGACCCGATTGAAGGCGGCGAATTTTTTTATTGCAACGACCAAGGAAAATCCGGCTGGACGCGCCCCGCGTGCTGGCTTAGGGATGTGCTTACGGGCGAGACGCTCGTGTGCGAGCTTGCGTGGAGCGGCAACTGGCAGTTGCGGGTTAATACTTCAAGCGGCGAATACGAACGGCTGTCATTTGAAATTGGGATGCTCACCATGGAAGGCGAAGCGCTGCGGGTGCTCGCGCCGGGAGAGACATGCGTTTCTCCGGCTGTGCACTTCGGGCTGTTCCGCTGCTGCGACGACGAAATCGTGCAGCGGACGCACGCTCATGTGCGCGCAAACGTGCTTCCCGCATTGCCAAGCGGCGTGCCGCTGTCGGAAATTGAAGCCAATCACCGCGGCTACCTGTGCGACAGAGAAAACGAAGCGGGCATCAAGCGCGACATAGACGTGGCGAATGCCGCCGAAGCGGAAATGTACGTGATAGACGCCGGATGGTTCGGCAGCGGCGAAAGGAACAACTGGGGCAACAACGTGGGCGATTGGACGGCGGGGCACTGGCTGCCTAAAGGTTTGCGCGACATTTCGGATTACGCGCATGAAAAGGGGATGCGTTTCGGGCTGTGGATAGAAGCGGAAGCCGCGGGTCATTGGAGCAAACTGCGCGAGGATCACCCCGAATGGCTCGCGAAGCGCAGCGACGGCGAATTATGCGCGGGCGGCCGCGCTCTCGACCTGTCCTTGCCGGAGGTTGAAAAATTCGTCTACGAAACGATTCGCGACGCGATAATAAATTATAAACTGGATATGTACCGCATCGACCACAACCACAACATCGGGCTCGGGCCTTCGCGTGACTGCGGAGGAATAAACGAAAATAAGTTGTGGCTGTACTACGAAGCGTTCTACAGGATTTTCGACAGGCTCCGCGCCGAGTTTCCGCAAACGGTTTTTCAAAACTGCGCGGGCGGAGGCGGGCGGCTCGACTGGGGCACTTTGTCGCGCTTCCACAACACGGAGCTGTCCGACTGGATGCGCCAGCCCCGCGACGTGCGCGTGCTTAACGGCGTGACCATGTCGCTGCCGCCGGAAATTTTACTGCGCACGCTCGGCACGGAGGTGGGCGAAATGCCCGCCGACGCGGATATACATTCGCAGTTCCGCAAATCGATGATATGCCGCCCCATCTACAGGGGCATTGCGCCGTCCGTAGAGGAGCTTACGCCGTTTCTGCTCGGAATCACATTGAAGTACAACAGCCTTTATAAATATTTTATCCGGCCGCTGATGGAAAACTGCCTCGTGTATCATCACACGCCGTTTCAGCCGGTTAAGGAGGCGGCGGAAAATACCGTCCTCGAATATTTTTCGGCAGACAAAAAAACGGGGCTGATGGCCGTTTTCACATCAACCCCGGGCGAGCATTTCGATTTGGCGGTTTTCCCGCGGGGCGTTTCCCGCAGCAAAACTTATTTGGTAACCTTTGACAACAGCGGCGAGCGCGTCATTCTATCCGGCTGGCAAATGATCAACGACGGTCTTGCGGTGCCGGTAGGCTGGCACATGGGCAGCGAATTGATTTTATTTCAGGAAGCAAACTAAAAAATTCGGTAAACGCGCAAATTTATTTTTTAATATGCGCCGCGAATGTTAAAAATAATTTTTTACCCTGACGCTTTCCATTATGTCGAGGGTAATATCGGAAACGACCAGCCTGCCGTTATCTTCGGCGGCGTCGATCCACGAAGAAAAAGCTTCGGCCTCCGGCTTTACACCCGGGGGCATTTTTATTTCGAGGACTATATCCGTAACTCGGGGCATGTACCGCACGACGGGGCACCAGCCGCCCGCAAGCGTTTCCGGACACGAATGGTTGACCATGTGGACAATGAGGTCCGCGTCCTGACGCATGACGGACAGCTCGACCAGCGCCTCGGTTTTTATTTTTACAATGGGCTCCGGCAAAAGCGTGCGGATCATACGCAGGATAAACTCCGCGTTGTCGGGGCTGTAGTAGAACAAGTGCGAACTAATTATCGGCGCGGATACATAAATAATTTTTCCTTTTCCGCTTTTGTTTAACAGAGCGGCGGCGTTGCCTTTTGCTTTATGCGGCGGCGCGAACCCGTGACCGAAAGCGTCGCTGCCGCAGTCGAGCGGGTCGGTGTATTCGGCGAGGATCTTGACGCGCGAGCCGGCGGCGGGCTTCGCCTGTACATGCCTGCCCCTCGCAACGAATTGTTTTTTATCGACATAAATATAATCGAATGCAGTTTGCCCGGCGGCTTCCGCTCCCGCAATTTTTAATATGCGCGGGTCCGCGTGTTCGTCCGGCGTTTGGATAAACAAAAGATTGCCGCCGTCTTGAACGTATCCTGCAAGCGAATCGACCAGCATATCGTCCAACTCGCAAAGCTCCGGAACAATCGTTAGGGCGTATTGGTTTTTATTTGCGTAAAAATTTTTTTCGTTTAAAAAAGTGTAATGCACTCCGCCCTGCGATAAAATTTCGTGCACGGCCTTGAGAGGTTCGAGGCGTTTGTGCCTCGCGTCGCGGTCGGGGAACAGATGCAGGTCGCTGCCTACGATATGACCGCATGTCGCAAGCACCGCGACTTCTTTTACCGGCGAAGTATTTGTTATAAAAGCGGCGCGTTCTTTTACGAAACCGAACACCGCCTGCATGGTCGGGTATGATCGTTCTTCGAGCAAGCCGTCCGGCAGCTGGCGGTCGATCAAATAAATTCCGCCGCCGCTTGCGAGCGATCCCGCCGCCGTGTACTGCAGCGTAACGTCGTTGTTGCTTACCCAATCGCCGAGCCCGTGCATGAACCGCCCGTTCATGTAATCGAAGGGCATCCCCGTTCCGCTCCAGTAGCGCGAATAAAATCCCGCGACCTTGCCGCTTGGGAACAGGTCGCCCGCGAGACGTTTTATGTGCGGCACGGGCTCTTCGGGGTGCAGAACAGACCAGCCCCAGTTGAACGTGCAGGTGACGGCGGGGTTAATGGCATGGACCGCTTCGGCGGTTCGCGCAAAAAAACATTTATAGCAGTTGTGATACCAGTTTACGTAGCCGAGCCAGTTTGCATCGCCGGGCTTCGGTATGTCCGCGCCGAACTTGCCGGTGCAGTGCGGGCAGTAGCAAGGTATAAACAACGACATTGTGTCGAAGAACATCTCGCTTACTTTATAACTGCTTATCACTTCGTTGATTTGCGGAACCATCAGTTCTTCGAGGTACGGACTGTTGACGCAAACCGGTTCGTATTTGGCGTCACTTCGCGGTTCCGCCTGCGGTGTTTTTTGCAAGCGCCACTGCGGATTTTTTTTGATCGCCGCCGTGTCGAGGAAAACACTGTAGTATGCGATGCATTCCAATCCGTGTTTTTCGGCGCCGATTGAAACCTCATGCATGAGGTCTTTGGCGAGGCCCGGATGCACCGTTCCCTTTTTTGTGGGATAATACGAATAGCCGTAATGACACTTGGCAAACACAACGACCGAATCGGTTTGATGCTCCTTGAGCCTTGCGGCGTATTCGATTCCGTCGAGCCCGGCCCCGACGTTTTTCGTTTCGCCGGGGATATGGAAGTCCGGGTGCAGTTTCGTCAGCGCGGGAATTTTATTGTTTTTCATGATCGACCTCCGTTTTTTTACAAACATTTCACAATTAGGGAGTTAAGTCAATGATTATCGACATGCACGGCCACTTGGGCGACATACTATATCCCGGCGGCGGCGAATTGATAAACAAAACAGGCGTACCGTTTCCGAAATCTAACGCGCTGCAGCGGAAATACGACAGGCTTCTAAACGGCGACTCGCCCGCTACGATCGCGGTCAACGGATTGTTCCCGTACATAATGGTCAAAAGCGAACGCGAAAGAAATTTTGCGGCTACGCTCGAAAACCTGCGCAAATCTTTGGACGGAACCGGCATATCCGAATGTGTATGCGCGCCTATCGCTCCGAACTGCACATTTGCAAACATGCAGGCTGCGGAAGAAGCGGAGCCGCGCATAATCGCGTTCACGTCGCCCGACTTTACCCTGACCGAAATTAACGAAACGGTATCGCAAATAAAAAATGACCTCGCTTTTGCGGCAGGGATAAAAATCCATCCGATAATCCAGCAAACGGAAGCAGATTCGGCGCATGTGTCCGCGGTGCTTGAAGCCGTTTCAAAATGCCCGAGGCCCGTGCTGATTCACGCGGGCAGTTCAAAATATTATATGCCGCGCGAAAAACGAAAAAAATATTTCGATTGCGCGAATGTATTAAAAATTGAGAAACAGATTGCGAAATTCGGCAATGTACCGTTTGTAATCGGGCATGCGGGTTTGCGCGAGATCCGCACGGTAATTGAAAGACTGTCTAAATATAAAAATGCGTATGTCGACACGAGCTTTCAACCGCCGTCGGCGATACGCGCGCTTATCGAAGCCTTCGGCGCGGGCCGCGTATTGTTCGCGTCCGATTGGCCGTACGGCTTGCGGCCGCCGGCAATCGCCGCCGTAAGGGAGGCGTGCGCGGGCGACGAATTATTGGAACGCGCAGTGCTGTACGAAAACGCGAAGAACCTGCTGAACCAAACCGCTCCCCGCGCGTTTTAAAAAACTGAACCGGAATATTTGCATGTGCAGCTTCACGGCGACAAGATTTACACCGGATTTATACAGCGGTAAAAAAATGCACAGCCGAAAAAAAGCATAGCGGAGGACAATTTTGGATAAAAACGATAATCTAATGATCAAGTGGTCGGAGCGGCTGCCGCTAAACAAACTCAAACGGCTGTACATCAGCGAATCTGAAGGGCGATTGGACGAGGAGCTGCTTGAAGACATCGCATTGACATTATACATGCGGTGCAAAGACA
>WRDG01000147.1 GCA_009783525.1 Defluviitaleaceae bacterium
ACTGAATTGCGCTTCGCGTCTCAGGGCGAGTTCGATACACGTTCGGACGGGATCCCGGCGCTCACCGCCG
This sequence comes from Defluviitaleaceae bacterium, assembly GCA_009783525.1. GTDB lineage: Bacteria > Bacillota > Clostridia > Lachnospirales > WQUN01 > WRDG01. Next base: position 71 of record WRDG01000147.1, read on the forward strand.
TTTACGGCCCGTTCGACTGGAAGTCGTCCGCCGTTTATGACAACGCGCAAAAATATACGGCTCTGCGCAACGACGAAGCCGACGTCGCGCCCGCGTATACAACCGAGGGCGAGCTTATCAACACTTCCGACTTTATCCTGCTTGAAGATGACAGGTTCGTTTGGCCGCCATACAACCTCGTGCCAATCGTACGCAACGAAATTTTGCAGGAGTTTCCCGAAATTGCGGACGCGTTAAACCGAGTCAGCAGAAATTTGAACACTGCGCTGCTCACAAACCTCAACGCGCAAATCGATGTGTTCCGGCGAGAAATACGCGACGTTGCAAGCGAATTTGTCAATTCGATGCGCTAATGCAAACGGAAAAAAAAATTATCGAATGCGTCCCCAATGTCAGCGAAGGAAAAAATCAAGCGACGGTTGAAAAACTTGCGGCTGCGGCGACGGTAACGGGCGCCTCTCTTGCGGATTATTCATCCGACCCGGACCACAACCGATCCGTTTTTACAATAATCGGCGAGCCGGACGCAGTGTTTGAAGCGGCTTTCAGGCTAGCGCAAGCCGCGGTCGAAACGATTGACTTAAATATTCATGACGGCGCGCATCCGCGCATGGGAGCTGTCGACGTGATCCCGTTTATCCCGCTGCGCGGTTCGGACATGAACGACTGCGTACAAATCGCGGCCGCCTTGGGCAAACGCCTCTGGAACGATCTTCGGCTCCCCGTTTTTTTATATGAAGAAGCCGCTTCCGCGCCTCACAGAAAAAATTTGGCCGTCCTTAGAAAAGGTGGCTTCGAAAATATGGCAAACAAAATAAAAAATCCGGAATTTTTTCCGGATTACGGCGATGTTCTTCATAAAACCGCGGGCATTACCGCCGTGGGTGCGCGCCGCCCGCTTATTGCGTTTAACGTCAACCTCGATACCGACGACATAAGCGCCGCCAAAAAAATCGCCTCAAAAATCCGCAGCGCAAACGGCGGCCTGCCGGGCGTCAAAGCAATCGGCGTCGCAGTTAAAGGCGGCAATACCGCGCAGGTTTCGGTAAACATAACCGACTATACTCAAACGTCCATGTATAAAGTTTTGGAAACCGTACGTTTTGAGGCGGCCCGCTTGGGCGTCGCCGTAAACGAAACCGAAATAATCGGTCTCGCTCCGATGCAGGCCTACCTTGACTGCGCGAACTATTATTTGGGTTGCAAAAACAGCGCCGGCGCAGTCAAGGTAATTGAATCGCATTTTTAAATTTATTTTTTTACATCGCGTTGCTCGCATCTTTTAACACGACGTCGTGCGCTCCGCCCTCGATGATGCTCACCGACGATATCAGTGTAAGCTTCGCTTTTTCTTGGAGCTCCTTTACGGACAGCGCGCCGCAGTTGCACATCGTGGCTCTTATTTTAGACAGGGTCGTTTCGAGGTTGTCCCGGAGGCTACCCGCGTACGGGACGTAAGAATCGACGCCTTCCTCAAACGACAGCCTGCCCGCCGTGTCCGCGCCGTAGCGCTGCCAGTTGCGCGCGCGCTCCGTGCCTTCTCCCCAATACTCTTTCATGTAACTGCCGTTAACCATCACACGGTTTGACGGGCTTTCGTCGAACCGCGCAAAATATCTGCCGAGCATGCAAAAATCCGCGCCCATCGCGAGCGCCAGTGTGATGTGGTAATCAAACACGATGCCGCCGTCCGAACATATCGGCACATAAATTCCCGTCTCGTGAAAATATTCGTCCCGCGCCTTCGCCACCTCTATTACCGCGGTGGCCTGCCCGCGCCCTATCCCTTTTTGCTCGCGGGTTATGCAAATAGCCGCCGGGCCTATGCCAACCTTTACGAAGTCCGCGCCCGCCTCCGCTAAAAATCTGAAGCCGTCGCCGTCGACGACGTTCCCGGCTCCGACCATAACCGTGCTTCCGTAATTTTTTCTTATATGCTTTAACGTCAGCGACTGCCATTCCGTATAGCCTTCCGACGAATCAATGCAAAGGATGTCCGCGCCCGCGTCGATAAGCGCGGGCACCCGCTCTTGATAATCCACCGTGTTTATCCCCGCGCCTACTGTATAGCGTTTGGACGCGTCGAGCAGTTCGAGCGGGTATTCCTTATGGGTGTCGTAGTCCTTGCGGAATACGAACGCGATCAGTTTTCCGTTCTTGCCTACAATCGGCAAAGTGTTCAGCTTTTTTTCCCAAATGATATCGTTTGCTTCAGAAAGCGAAACGCCTTCTTCTGCGCAAATCAATTTTTCGATCGGCACCATAAACGTGGAAACTTTGTCGCTTGCGTCCATGCGGCTTATGCGGTAATCGCGGCTCGTCACCATGCCGAGCAGCCTGCCCTTCGCCGTGCCGTCGTCCGTGACTGCAACCGTCGTGTGGTTCGTTTTTTCTTTTAGTTCCAAAACGTCCGCGAGCGTGTTGTCGGGACGCACGTTGGAATCGCTTGTCACAAAACCCGCCTTAAAACTTTTCACCTTCCGGATCATGCCCGCCTGCCTGTCGATCGGCTGAGACCCGTAAATAAAAGAAATTCCGCCTTCGCGCGCGAGGGCAATCGCCATTGTGTCGTCTGACACCGATTGCATTATCGCGGAGACAAGCGGAATTTTCATGCTTAACGCGGGGGCTTCGCCCCTGTTGAATTTGACCGCCGGCGTCTGCAGGCTAACGTTGCAGGGCAAACATTCGGCGGAGGAGTATCCCGGCACCAGCAAGTACTCGCTGAACGTGTGGGACATCTCGGGATAAAAAAAAGCCATAAGCATTTCTCCCTTTTTTTTATTCAACTCGTGAAAATGATTTAAACGCCATTATACCAAGCCGAAATTATTTGTAAACAAATTTTTTTTGCCGTATAATCATTCAAAAAAAATCCGGAGGAAATAAAATATGCCCGACCTGTTCCCGCGCACGACCGTCGCCGGTGTTTCTCTGCCCCGCCTAATAATTGGGACAAACTGGTTTCAAGGCTACAGCCACAAGACGCCCGCCCTCGACAAGCTTATCGTGAACCACACGCGCAACGCGGATTTCATCGCCCAAATACTCGCGGCGTTTATCGAACGCGGCGTCGACGCGGTGCTCGGCGTGTTCAACCACATGCCCGAGGTAGCCGAAGCCGTAAAAAAAGCGGAAGACATCACCGGAAAAAAAATGATCCTTATCGACACGCCGTGGTTTAACGTTGACGACAGCAACGACGCGCGCGCCGAAGCGAAAGCGGTTATCCAAGCGTCAAAAAAAGCGGGCGCGGATTTTTGCCTGCCGCACCATTCGACCGTCGAACAATTAGTCTGCAAAAACACAGCAACAATTAACCGCCTGCCCGATTACCTCACAATGATCCGCGACGCGGGCATGATACCCGGCCTCTCGTGCCACATGCCGGAGCTCGTGATCTACTCCGACGCCAACGGCTACGACGTCGAAACCTACATTCAGCTATACAACTGCCTCGGATATCTTATGCAGGTTGAGATCGAGTTTATCCACAGAGTCATATGGAACGCAAAAAAACCGGTCATCACCATCAAGCCGCTCGCCGCGGGCCGGCTCACTCCGTTTGTCGGCTTCAACTTCGTTTGGAACACGCTGCGCGACTGCGACATGGTCACGATCGGCTGCATGACAAAAGAGGAAGCCGAAGAAGACGTCGAGATCTCTCTTGCCGCAATCGAGCGCCGCATGCCCGGCGTCGAAGGACGAAACAGCCCGCGCAAAACGACGATCATGGCTAATTAACTTTTTGCGCCTCGTCAACCAAAAACCTGACGTAGCGTTTGATGCTTTCCATAAACCTTTGCTCGTCCATCGAGCCGTCGCCGCGCGCGATGCGCGACAGGCCGCGCTCCCATTTGCCCGTCGTCTCAGGCGTTTTTAATTCTTTAGGCACAATATCAATAAGCCTCGCCCCCTTTTCGGTTGGGACGAGGCTTTTTGTTTTGCGCGTTACATAGCCGACTGCTATAAGCCGCTCGATGATCGACGCGCGCGTCGCCGGCGTGCCTATGCCGGCGTCTTTCATCTGTTCTTTAATCGCTTCGTCTTCAGCGAAACGCCCGGCGTTTTCCATCGCCGAAAGCAGCGTCGCCTCCGTGTACGCCTTCGGCGGCTGCGTCTTCTTTTTTACTGCGGCCGCATTCCCGACGCAAACGGCCTGCCCCACCGCAAGCGGTGGCAACGCCACCGCGTCTTCTTTTACGTCGTCCTTGTACAGCGCGGCCCATCCCTCCTGCTTTACGCTTTTCCCTTTCGAAACGAAACGGTGCGTTTCTTCGCCGGTTTCTACTATTGTTACGGCCGTTGTTTCGTCAATGATCTGCTGCGGATAAAACGCCGCCAAAAAACGCCTCGCTATTATTTCGAACACAGCCTGCTCGTCTTTGGGCAGCTCGGCCGGCGGTTTTTTCCCCGTCGGGATTATCGCATGGTGCTCCGTCACCTTTGAGTCGTCGACCAGCCTTTTTGTCACGGGAAGTTTTTCCAAACCGTTTATATATTTAACCGCCTCCGCAAACTGCCCGCCGTCAAGAGAATTTATTATCTGCGGCAGCTTCGGCTCCCAATCGCCGCTTAAATAACGGCTGTCCGTCCTTGGGTATGTGGCGAGCTTATATTTTTCGTACAGGCTCTGCGCCGTAGAGAGCGTTTTTTTTGCGGAAAACCCAAATCTCCTGTTGCACTCACGCTGCAGCTCGGTCAAATCGAAAAGCAGCGGCGGCGGCACGCGCTTTTCATCCGTTGTAACTTTTTCGACCGTCCCTTTTTTACCCTTAACTGCGTCCGCCATCGCCTTCGCTTTTTTTTCGCCGTCGATCCTCGTTTTCATTTCGCCTTCGAACCGCAAGCCGGAATATCCTCCGCCCTCAAAAATAAAATCCGCCTTTACTTCCCAATACTCTTCCGAAACAAACGAATCTATCTCCCTCTGCCGCATGACAATGAGCGCGAGCGTCGGAGTCTGCACCCGCCCCGCGCTAAGCAGCTCGCCGTGCTTTACGGTGTACGCCCTCGTGGCGTTGATGCCTACGAGCCAGTCCGCTTCCGCCCTGCACCTTGCAGACACATACAGCGAATCGTACGCGGAGCCGTCCTTCAATTTTAAAAAGCCCTCGCGTATCGCAGCGTCGGTCATGCTCGTTATCCAAAGCCGCGCAAATTTTTTTTTGCAGCCCGCGAGCTTATACACATACCTAAATATCAATTCGCCCTCGCGCCCGCTGTCCGTCGCGCAGACGATGCTCTCCGTGTCCGCCGAATTCATAAGCTTCTTTATCAAATTGAATTGCTTCCTCGTTTTTATTGACGCCTTTATTTTCATTTCATCCGGCATCACCGGCAGCGAATCAAGCGTCCACTTCTTATACGCCGCATTATAATCCTCCGGCTCATACAGCTCCGCCAAATGCCCTATCGCCCAAGTGACCGTATGCGTTTCAGAATAAAGATACCCCTCGCCTTTTTGCCCGCAGCCCAAAACCCGCGCGATGTCACGTCCCGCGGACGGTTTTTCTGCTACAACCAAAATTTTCATTCAAACACCCGCGCCCTTCAATTTTTGAAAAACAAAAAAATTCGCGTCAGTTTAAAATAAAATTTCAAACCAACGCGAAAATTATTTTACAAAAATTCAAAATATTTTTCAAAAACCCTAAACCTTTCAAATTTGTAATCCGATAAAAAATGCGAAGGGAATATTTGTATAAAGCACCCGCCTATCTCCCACATAGGCACGTGAAGAGTATGAGCAAACCCTTATTTTCCGTTTAAAGGATTAAACGGACAGCCCTTTGGGGCGTCCCACGGGCAGTCCCCGGGGCTATAACAAGGAGGTAATGTAATGAGCAACATGGTAATCCAAACCAACGTGCTGGCTCTTAACAGCCACCGTAACCTGAGGATCATAGGCAACAAGCAGTTTGACGCCAGCGCCAAACTCAGCTCGGGTTACAAGATCAACAGCGCGGCGGACGACGCTTCCGGCCTTGCCATCAGCGAAAAAATGAGAGCCCAGATCCGCGGCCTCGAC
>WRDG01000148.1 GCA_009783525.1 Defluviitaleaceae bacterium
ATGCGTTCGAGCCGCACCGCGGCGAACCGCCCCGTTTGCGGCGCGGTGCATTTGAACCGCGCGTGGATGTAATTATCCGTGCAGCCCTCGGCGTATCCGTCCTGATGCGATTCTATAAGTACGCTGTATACATTTCCGATGCGGCTTCCGATAAAATTTTCAAAAGATTTTTCGGCGAGCCCGCGTAAAATTTTTGCGCGGGCGGTTTTTATTTTGCCCGGAACCTGATCCGGCATCGCCGCCGCCGCCGTGCCCTTTTTTTTTGAATATTCGAAAACATGTGCGCGCATAAAGCCGACGCCGCTAAAAAAATTGCAGCTCTGCTCGAAGTCGGCCTCCGTTTCGCCCGGGAACCCTGCGATTATGTCTGTGGTCAATGCCGCGTCGGGACGCGCCGCGCGCAGCATACGAACCGTTTCCGCATACCGTGCGGTGTCGTAGCGGCGGTTCATCGCGGCGAGCGTGCGGTCGCATCCGCTTTGCAGCGACAAATGAAAATGACTGCACAGCAACGGCATGTTGTTTAAGCCGCGTATAAACTCGCCGTCCACGGCGCAGGGGTCGAGGCTGCCGAGCCGGACCCTCGCGACGCCCGCCGTTGCGGCCGCTTCATGCACCTCCGCCAACAGGCCGTTAAAACGCATTCCGTTTGTATCCTTGCCGTATGACGCGGCGTGGATTGCGGTCAAAACTATTTCGCCGCACCCGCGCCGGGCGTATAAATTTATTTCGTCTGTTATTTGATCAAGCGGGCGGCTGCGCGACGGTCCGCGCGCGTACGGAACGATGCAGTACGAGCAGTAGTTGTCGCAGCCGTCCTGTATTTTTACGTAGGCCCTGACGCGCTTTGAAGCGGCGGAGGCCGCGCTGCCGCCAATTTGCGAAGGCGGAAACGCAAAAAAAATTTTTTGCGCAAACAGATTGCGGTCCTTGGTTCCCAACAGCAAGCATGCGCCGCCTATTTCATCCGCTACGCGGCCCGCGCCCGCGGGGTCGGTTTCCGTATAGCAGCCGAGAACTACGACTGCGGCATCGGGATTTTTTTCGCGCGCCCGTCTTATTAGCTGCCTTGATTTTTTATCGCCGGTTTGGGTCACGGCGCATGTGTTGACTATGCACAGGTCTGCGGCGCTGTCCGGCTGCGCTTCCGCATAGCCGAGAGCGAGCAGTTCGCCCATAAGTTTTTCGGTTTCGTATTGGTTGACCTTGCAGCCCAGCGTAGCGGCGGCAACCCTCACGCGCTTTCCGGTTCGCCTTCGTAAACCGCGCGCAGCTGCTCGTCGAGCACTTCCGGTTCGGGAATCGTTTCGGAAGTGCAAAAAACTTCGACGGTGCCCGGCACGCAGTCGATTCCGCTTAACACATCCGCCGCCGCTTTTTTATATTTCACGCTTTGATGTATTGATTCGCATGTGAGCAAAAGGTTGACCCTGCGGCCGTTAAGCTCTGCCCGGTTTAAAAAATAACGCGCGGGCGGAACGATGTTGCCCGCCCATATGGGGCTGCAAACAAAAATTTCGCCGGACGCTTCGAGAGCCGGTATTTCGTCTACGGGCATTTCTTTTTTTCGTATGGCAAGAAAACAGCCGCGCATCATCACGAAAAAATTTTTTTTGTTCAATTTGCTGTTAATGCCGGCCGCCTGCGCGTTTTTTATTTTTGCGAGCGCTTCGGCGTACGCCTTCGTCTTGTTGCTGTAAGAAAAATAATAAACCAACGCCGCCTCCGGGTGATGTTACAAATTAATTCACTTTATCATACACAAATAAAATTTGTAAAGTTTGCGGTATGCAGATATATTGTATCCGATGATTAACTCGGTTTTGTGCGATAAAGAGCCAAGCGCCGCGTTCATAAAAAATTACAAAGGATTTTACGGAGCATTAGAACGGCGGCTGGCAGTTAATTGCCGCGTGTATTTGCAATGCGAACGGAGGCGCTTGTTGTGTACGGGTTTATAAAGACTGCGGCGGTCACGCCGAAAATTTTTACGGCTGACTGCAGGGGCAACGCCGAGCGCGTCGGCGAAGCGGTGCTCACGGCGTCGATGCAGGGCGTTCGCTTCGCGGTGTGCTCCGAGCTTTGCATCACGGGTTCCGCCTGCGGCGATCTTTTTTACCAAAGCAGTTTGCTCGCGGCCGCGCTCGACGGTTTGCGTTCCGTCGCGGGCGTAAACGAAAAAAATAAAACAGTGGCCGTTGTAGGGCTGCCGATAGAAAAAAACGGCAGGCTGTACAACTGCGCCGCCGTTATTTATTCGGGGAAGATACTCGGGGTCACGGCACAGGCGTTTCCGCGCGACACGCATTTCGCCCCGTGCGAAACAGAAAAGGGCACGATAAATATTTGCGGCACAGAAGTGCCGTTCGGAACGAAATTAATTTTCAGACACGAATATGAAAAAAATTTTTGCTTCGCAATCGAAATAGGGAGCGACTTTTGGTCCGTTTCGCCGCCGTCGGCGCAGGCCGCGCAAAACGGCGCGGTTATAATTGCGTGTCCGTGCGCGGATTTCGATTCGGCGGGCCGTTACGAAAAATGCTACGAGTACGTCGAGGTTCATTCGGAGCGTATAAAGGCGGGTTTCGTTTTCGTAAACTCGTCGCGGTACGAATCCGTGTCCGACCGTATGCGTTCGGGCTGCGTCCTTATCGCGGAGTGCGGAAGCGTGCTTAGGAACAGGGAGCAGCTTTTAAGCACGGTGATCACCGACATAGACACGGAGTACTGTGTGTATAAAAGGCTCGGCGACCCGTCCTTTGTTCCGCGCTTTAATAATTTGACGGTTTTGTTCGGCGAAGAGGACGACGGCGCCCGTACATTCGAGTTGAACCGAAGCTACGGCGAATATCCGTTTGTGCCGTGGTCGGACTACAAGCTTTCCGCGAGATGCGGCGAGTTTTTGCATTTGCAGGCCCGCGCGATTGCTTCGCGGATGAGGCATTTGAAAACGGAAAAAATTGTGCTCGGGCTTTCGGGCGGCCAGGATTCCGCCCTCGCGCTTTTTGCCGCATCGGAAGCGTTTAAAATTACCGAGCGCGATCCCAAAAACATAATAGCCGTGACGATGCCGTGCTTCGGAACGTCGGAGGCGACGCTCGCCGTTGCAAAGGAGCTCGCCGCAATAACGGGAGTCACGTTAAAAGAAATTGACATAACGGAATCCGTGCTGCGGCATTTCAATGACATAGGCCATCCGCCAAACCTGCACGACCTCACGTTCGAAAACGCGCAGGCGCGCGAACGCACGCAGGTGCTCATGGACATCGCGGGCATGCACGGCACGTTTATGCTGGGCACGGGAGACATGTCCGAGCTCGCGCTCGGGTTTACAACCTACGGCGGCGACCACATGTCCATGTTCAACGTAAACGCATCGGTGCCGAAGACGCTTATCAAACATTTGCTGCTTTACGCTGCGGAAAACCATTCGCGGGAACTGACGGACGCGGTCGGCAAGATACTTGCCGTCCCGGCTTCGCCGGAGCTGCTGCCGCAGGGAACAGGTAAGGAAACAGAAAAGACCATTGGGCCGTACGTGTTGCATGATTTCTTTTTGCACCACATGATCCGCAGGGGCGCGTCAAAAGAAAAAATTTTGTTTTTGGCTTGCGAAACATTTGCGGAAAAATATTCGAAAGACGAAATTGAAAAATGGCTCGTCATATTTATGCGGCGTTTTTTTGCGAATCAATTTAAACGAAGCTGCATGCCGGACGGACCCGCCGTGGGGGAGATGTCGCTATCGCCAAGGGGCGGGTTTTACATGCCGGCAGACGCTTCCGGTATCGAATGGAGTTAAATTTTTATTGCCCGTTTTGAAGTTGCGGATGCTCCTTTAACATAAAACTCCCCGGCGTTTTACACCGGGGAGTTTTATATTTATTTTGCTTTGTCTTGCAAAATAACAAATAAAAAAAGCGGGCGAAGGGAATCGAACCCTCACTACGAGCTTGGGAAGCTCGCGCACTGCCACTATGCAACGCCCGCAAATTTTTTTTAGCGAAAAAATTTTATCACAAACGAAAACGCTTGCGCAATGTTAAAACAGATGTTCCCATAAATCAAACACGCAGCTATGGATATGCAAGCGCCGTTGTGCTATACTCCGCGCCGTACAAATTTATTTTGTAAATTTTTTTTATTTTTACGGGGAGGCAGCAAATAAATGAGCGCCATCGAAAAAACGGAGAAGAATAAAGTCAAGCTGACGTTTGAGGTTTCGCCGGAGCGTTTTGCCGAAGGCTTGAAATTTTCGTACAACAAAAACAGGGGACGCACGGACGTTTCGGGTTTTAGAAAAGGGAAAGCGCCGCGCCGCGTTATCGAAAACGTCTACGGCAAAGAATTTTTTTATGACGATGCGATTCACCATGTTTTGCCTGATGCGTACCAGCAGGTTTTGGAAGAGCACGGCGTCGAGCCCGTGGCGAAACCCGAATTGAATTTGGACCGCGCAGACGAAGCGGAAGGATTATTTTTTACGGCGGAGGTTTACGTCAAACCCGAAGTGGAGATCGACGGCTATCTCGGGTTAACATATTTAAAACAGGATACCGAGCCCGGCGACGACGACATCCAGTCGCGCATTCAACAGGAACGGGAAAAAAACGCGAGGATATCTTCCGTCGAAAGGCCGGCGGAAATGGGCGACATCGCCGTAATAAACTTCACGGGATATTTGGACGGCGAACCTTTTGCGGGAGGCAGCGGCAAAGACCACGAACTGACTCTCGGCTCCCATCAGTTTATCGACACCTTTGAGGAACAGTTAGTGGGGCATGTGCCCGGCGACGAAACGGAAGTTAACGTCGTGTTCCCCGAAGACTACCGCGCAGAAAATTTGGCCGGCAAAGCCGTTGTTTTTAAAGTCGAAATTTTAGACATAAAAACCAAAGAGCTTCCCGAACTTAACGACGAGTTTGCGCAGGACGTTTCAGAATTTGAAACGATGCTTGAATACAGAGCGGATCTTCACGAAAAAATAAAAAAAGAAAAAGAAAGCAACGCCTTGATAGTAAAACGGAGCGGCGTAATGGAACAGTTGGTCCAAAAGGCCGTTATGGAAGTGCCGGAAGTTATGTACGAGTCGAAAGCGGAAGAGATGGTCGATGAGTTAAACTACAGGCTGTCGTCTCAGCGGCTTAACATGGAAATGTATTTAAAATTCAACAATATAACCGAAGAGCAGCTCAAAGAGCGCTACGCGGTGCAGGCAAAGCAGGAAGTGGACGGCAAGCTCGCGCTCGAGGCGGTTGCAAAAAAAGAAGGCATCGAAATTAGCCAGGAAGAATTTGAAGCGCACATAACAAAAATATCAGAAACAAGCAATTATTCGGCAGAGGAATTAATAAGCCGCTGCACTCCGGAGCGCAAAAAGGAAATAATGCAGGAACTTTTATACCAAAAGGCGCTTGATTTCGTCGCGGACAATGCGGTCGCTTCAGATAAGCCGCCGATGGTTGTAAATAAAGCGGCGGCAAAAAAAGACGGCTTGCCCGAAGCGGACGAGCCGGCTGCGGAAGAAGAAGCGCCGGCTGAAGCAGCCGGCGAAAACGAAAGCGAGGCGGAATGATGGCTAGCTTAGTCCCGTACGTAATCGAGCAGACAAGCCGAGGCGAACGCTCGTACGATATTTTTTCGCGGATGCTAAAAGACCGCGTGATCATGCTGACGGACGAAATAAACGACGTTACGGCTAATTTGGTTGTGGCGCAGCTGCTTTTTTTGGAATCTGAAGATCCGGACAAGGACATAAGCCTTTACATTAACAGTCCAGGAGGCGTTATAACGGCCGGCCTCGCTATCTATGACACAATGAATTTTATCAAGTGCGACGTGGCAACCTACTGCATAGGCATGGCGGCGAGCATGGGCGCGCATTTGCTGGCCGGCGGCGCGAAGGGGAAGCGGTACGCGATGCCCAACGCCGAGATCATGATACACCAGCCGTCCGGCGGTACGCGCGGGCAGGCGACCGACGTGCAGATACATGCGGAGCACATAATAAAAATGAAGCACAAGCTTAACGCGATTATGGCGGAAAACACGGGTAAATCTATCGAGACTATTGCGCGCGACCAAGAGCGCGACAATTTTA
>WRDG01000149.1 GCA_009783525.1 Defluviitaleaceae bacterium
GTACGCGTCAACCGATTGGATGAAAAAAGGAATGCTGATGCAAACCGAATCGTACGACGACGGCAGGACATGGACAGCGCAGCATCCCACAGACATGCCCAGCCTTTCGACACCCGCGCATTTGATTAAACTCGCGGACGGCAGGCTGATGGCAACGCACTCGTCGCGCCAATATCCGAACTCTGTTTACGTGACGGTTTCAAACGACGAGGGAGTCACTTGGCAAACCCGTTCGACAAAAACTGTTTGCCAAGACTTGGTTAATTTCGATTCCACATATCCCACGAGCGTGCAGTTCGCGGACGGGACGCTGTTTACTGTTTGGTACGGCAACCGCTTCGGGAAATTTTACATTGGATACGCGAGGTACGGGCCGGAAAGCTTACAATAAAAAAACGGCGGCTGCCGTTTTTATAATCTATTCTTCGTTTATTTCGTCCGGGTCGTCCGGGTCGTCGGTTTCCCAATAATAATCCGGCATGGACAGCGGGACAAATTCGTCCTCGAGTTCGGCAAAGTACTCGCCGTTGTCTTCGCGCATTATATTGATGGTTGTAACAACCGAAGCGAAAAGGATGCATGCTATAATAAATATTGCGGCAATTTTGAAGCGGGCATTTATTGCGTGGATCCCGGCAATGTTTTTTTCGTTAAGTTTAAAAAACGCTTCGTGAGTTACTTCCTGCTTACATTCGTTTTTAAAACGTCCCCAATGGATTTGAAAAGCGAATCCGTGCGCGGGCAAATAATTTATCCACATAAAGCCGTCGCCCGACGAATTAATCTGTTCGACAATTGCTTCGAGGCACCTGCGGGTTTCTTCGCGGTTTGCGGAGGCTCCCCATATGTCGCGGTGCAGTTGGTCGAGCGAAAGATACTCGCCTTCGAGCGAAACCAAAAGATCGAGAGCTTCAAATTCTTTATCTGTTAAAGTCAGTTCGTGACCCGTAACGGTGTAGGCCTGCTTTATTTTTCTGTTAAGGTTAAGCGGGCCGGCGCAATGAAAATCGCTGCGGAAATTTCCTTTGATGTTTGTAAATTCGCTGATTGCCTTCACCTCTTTAATGCAAGTTCCCCATTAAAGAATAATAATGCGGAATGATCAAAAAAAATCGTAGGTTGCATAATCGCAACCTACGATTTTTTTTACTCGCGTTCGAAAATATATCCTTCGTTGCGTATTGAAGATATTGTATAACCCGAACCCGCAATTTTTTTTCTGAGCCTCGAAACGACTGTTTTTAACGCGTTGTCGTCGCCGTGCATTTCCTGTCCCCAAACCTTTCCGTAAATAAAACAGGCAGTAAGTATTTTTTCGGGGAACTGTGCGAACATTGTGAGCATAGCTATTTCTTTTCCCGCCAGTTGCATGTCTTTGCCGCCGATGTACGCTTTGCCGCCGAGCGGATCGATGCTAAACGGGCCGACCGTGACGGCGTCCGGCACTATTGATGCTCTGTGCAGCAGCGTTTCCAACCTGGCAGTCAAAACAGAAACGTCGTAAGGTTTTGGGAGGTAGTCGTCGCCGCCGGCCTTCAGCCCGGCGAGGATGTCGTCCCGCGTGCCCATCGCGGTTAGTATCAAAACCGGAATGTTTGACGTCTGCCTGAGCTCGTGCAAAAACTTTAATCCGTTTCCGTCCGGAAGCTGTATGTCGAGTACGATGGCCCGGGGCGGATCCTGCGCTATAAGGCGTTTGGCTTCTTCAATTGTATATGCCTGTTTGGTTTCGAAACCCCTCCGTTGCAAAATTTTTTTATTGTTGATTTGAACCTTGGGTTCGTCTTCTATCATTAAAATATAATTTTGATTAGCCATTGGTATATATCACTCCCGGTTGGTTTTTATATAAAGGCAGTTTAAATGAAACGACGGTGCCTTTGCCGAATTCGCTTTCCATTTTAATCTCTCCGAAATGCGTTTCGATTGCGGATCTGCATATATGAAGGCCGAGCCCGGTCCCGCCGTCCGATACGCCGCGGTCAAAAACATGCGGCAGCAGCTCGGGTTTGACTCCCTGCCCGTTGTCCGCGATTTTAACGCGGATTGAATTGCCGCTTGCCAAAGCGGTTATTTTTATTGTCCCGTTTCGCGTGTACCTGTTCGCGTTCGACAAAAGGTTGGACAGCACATGGAGTAATATGTCGGCGTTTCCGTTTACGGGCGGAAGCGACGGCGGGATGTCAAGCACAAGCTGGTTGCCGTTGCGCTCAAGTACCGCGACGTATGCCGCGGCGCCTTCCTTTATTACGGGCGTGAGGTCCAGCGGCTGCATTTCGCTGCGGTGTTTGTGAATGGACGAATGTTTCATCGCGCTGTCGATTAAACGCGCCATGCGCATGACTTCGCGCTGGGCGTTTTCCAAACTTTCTTTCATGTCGTCTATGTCCATTTGATAATCGAGCTGGTCCGCTGCGTTAATAATGTCTGTTGAAATAACTGTGAGCGGCGTTTTTAAATCATGCGAAATATTTTGCAAAAATTCCGTTTTTAAATAGTTAAGGTCGTTTAACGCGTGGTTGGCATTTTCGAGCTCCGTTTGCCGCGTGTCGTACATGCGCTGGTGCAGCAGCATGACTATGGCCAATAAAATTCCGCATGATATAAGCGCGGAGACGACGTCGATCATCACTGCGGACTCATGTTCGAACGTATGGACGGCTTGGGGGAAAAAAAACGCAATCAAGCAGCAGCCCGTGTATAAAATGAACTCGACCGACAGCGCGACCGCGCGGTCATGCTTTTCCAAAATAATCGTAGTCAAAATAACCGCAAACAAAAAAAAGCAGGGCATTCCGCTTTTATATCCGCCGGATAAAAAAAACATCAGCGGGAACGCGGTGAAAAACACCGAAATTACTATTATCCAACTGCTGACCCGGTAGCTGATTTTTTTTCCGACATACCTGACCATTAAAAAAGTTAATGAAAAAGAAGTGAAGCAAATAAAGGCGACGAAATAAGACTGCTGAACCAGCGAAACGGCCGCGAAAATTATGCCCGAAAACATTCCGGCAAATCCGAGCAGGTTAAACGCTTGGACGCGAAGCTCGAGCTTCGGATCGAAATAAGCCGAGGCAAATTTGGCAACGAAGCCGCTTTTTTTCATTATTTATTACCTCCGCTCACGGCACGAAAAAAATTTTGTCATAAAAATTTAACACTCCGCATTATAAAAGAACAGCATGTGTTTACAAGAGTTAAACCCCGAAATCAATTTAATGGCGGGGTTTTTTATGTGTAAAAAATCATTAAAAAAAAATTAAAAAAGGTGTTGACACTGGTGTTGCACCATAGTTGATAATCGAAACGCGGACGCAATTATTTTATGCAGAGGAGAGATTAACATGAAACTTTTGAGAAAAATTCAAATCGGCAGGAGAATCCAGCTTTCTTTTTTAATCGTTTCGTTAACGGCGGCAAGCTCAGGGCTGTTCGCGCTGGCAAACATGAAAAAGATCGACGAAGGATACTCGGCCTCGATGGAGTTCATGCACATGCAAATCGCTTGCACAATGGACGCGGAAAAAAATTTTTACGACGCGCAGTTTTTAATGCGTAATCTGTTCGATCCGCAAAATGACAGGGGCAGCCATGCGAAAATAATTAACGAATATGAAAATGCCATGGAAAGGTTTAACAGCGCGGCAAAAAATTTATTGGCTTCCGATTCGCTTGCCGTGCGGGAAAAAGCAAGGGAGCTGCTCGAAACGGTAACAGACTACAGGCGCGAAAATTTTACGGTGACGGAAAAACTTTTGAGTGTGGACAAACAAAGCGGGGATGCGCGGGACGCGGCAGTAAACGAAGCGCGGCGGTCCAACGACGAAACGCAGACTGCATACGGAAAAAAAATTGTGGGTTTGCTCGGCGAAATATCTGAAGCGTCTCTGGCAGTTTTCAAATCTCTCGCGGAAGAAAACGGAGCGGACGCCGACCGCGCAGTGTATGTATTTGTGTTTATCCTTTCTGCAACGGCGCTGTTCGTGCTGGCGACAGTAATCGCCGTATCAAGGAGCATCAGGCTGCCTGTAAAAAAACTGCTTGAAATTGCGGAAAACGTTTCGCACGGAAACCTTAACGTTAACATCGAAACCGATGCCGCGGACGAAATAGGAGATTTATTTAAAATTTTTTCAAAATTGGTTGCGACGATCAACGGCTTGATCGAAAGCCTCGAAAAAATGGCGCGTGACAATGCTGAGGGCGACATTGAAACAAAAATTGACGCTTCAAGGTTTGAGGGTTCGTATAAAACCGTTTCGGAAAGCATAAACGGGCTTTACAGCGGACTGGTCGGCGAAGTCGTGACGATACTCGGCTGCCTCAGCAAATTTTCGGAAGGCAATTTCGACGTTGAAATCGAACAGCAAAAAGGAAAAAAGATAATTTTAAACGAAGTGGTAAACAACATGAAATCCAATTTGAAATCGATCAACAAAGACATTACCGGATTGGTGGACGCGGCCGCGCGGGGCGAGCTTAACAACAGGGCTGACGCAGGAGCATATAAAGGCGACTGGCAGGTTTTGATCGGCGGGCTTAATAATTTGATGGATACCATATCAATGCCGGTGAGCGAAATTTTATATGTGATGGAGCATGTTTCCCGCGGCGAGCTTGATAAAAACATGCAGGGGAGCTACAGCGGCGAGTTTTTGCAAATAAAAGAATCGGTAAACGGATCGGTTGCCAACATTGCCGCCTACATCGACGAAATTTCCGACGTTTTGACCGGAATCGCAAACGGCAACCTCGACCGTCAGATAACAAGGGAATATGTGGGCGAGTTTTCAAATATAAAAGAGGCTTTAAATAAAATAGAAGACAATTTCAATTCGGTTATCGCAAACATTGCCGCTTCGGCCGAGGCTGTGATGGCCGGCAGCAAGACCGTTTCGGAAGGGAGCATCATGCTTGCAAACGGAGCAGCGCGGCAGGCGGCTTCGGTTGAGGAACTGAATGCGTCCGCGTCCGTTATAAATTCCGTAACAACAAAAAACGCGGAGAACGCAAAACTCGCCAAGCGTTATTCGCTTAACACGATGGCTTTTGCCGAAGAAGGCGACATAGAGATGGACAAAATGCTCAGATCGATGGACGGCATTAAAGATTCGTCAAACAAGGTTTCCAAAATAATTAAAGACATAGAGAACATCGCTTTCCAAACTAATCTGCTGGCGCTTAACGCCGCCGTTGAAGCGGCGCGGGCGGGGGTGCAGGGCAAGGGGTTTATGGTAGTGGCGGAAGAGGTGAGGAGCCTCGCCGGCAAATCAAAAATTTCGGCGGTCGAAACTGCGGAGCTAATCGCGGAGTCGATAGAACGAGTCGATTCGGGATTGGAAACGGCTAATCAAACGGCAAAGGCGTTAAAATTGATTTTGAACGAAACGGAAAAAACATCGGAGATAGTCGCGGAAATATTTGCGGCGTCGGAAGAGCAGGCTGTTTCGGTCGGTCAAATCGTAGCGGGCCTTAATCAAGTAACGGAAATAGTAACCGACAATACCGCGCAGGCGGAGGGATCGGCCGCGGCTTCGCAGGAGCTTGCGAGCCAATCGGTGATGCTTAACGAAATGACAAGTGTTTTTAGGTTAAAAACGCAAGCGTTTTTAAACTAAAAACGCAAATGTTTTAAACAAAAAACGCAATCTTTTTAAATTAAAAAAGCAAGAGTTTTTAGATTAAAAAGCGTATAAAAAAAGATCGGGTGGTTTTTTATGAAAAAATTAATTTACAACAGATTTTTTAATTCCGATGAGTATCCGTTTGAATTGATTGTTCTTAACTTTGTTTGCATCCTCGGAATGTGCGCCGCGTTTGCCGCTATGCTGATGCGCATCATCCAAAAAATGCCGCTTATTAATATTTTGACGATGAGCGTGATCTTTTTTTCGGTGCTTGTTTTGTTCGTGATGTCCGCAAAGCAGAGCAAAAGCATAAAAGAGGCGATGTTCTATGTGGTTGCCGTTGTAAACGCCGTATTGTTTCCCGTAATTTTTTTCACGAACGGCGGAGCCGATTCGGGCATGGCTGCCTATTTTACATTGGGCCTCATGCTTGAATTTTTATTGATAAAGGGATGGAAAA